>NZ_JAUBQS010000007.1:0-167995 GCF_036701355.1 Microcoleus sp. Pol12B3 | reverse complement strand
TCGCGCTGGCACTTACTGTTTGAGAGAGAAACGGTAAACTTTGTCCTGTTGCTTCCAGAAATAGACCTAGCAAGGCTCGCAGACTTTTTTGTTGATATTTGCTTGGCATTAAATCCATCAAGGTATAGACTAATGCTTGAGCGTAATTAAGGATGGTTAACATTAACTTATTACATTGTTTATACGTCCTTTTTTTCACATTTTGGCACCAAATGCAAGGGCTAATTGAGAATGGTGCAAGATCTCAGTTTTAACCGACTTCTGCTATGAGACGGGAATTGATTCACTCCTAAGACTCTGGGTGAATCAGAAACCCAAATATACAATCCCAAAATCCCAAAATCCCATGCAACAATACCTGACAATCAAACAACTTACAGAAGCGGTAAAAGGCACAATTACCCCTCGGATGGTGCGGCATTATCACGCTTTGGGGCTGCTATCTCCGGCGGTGCGATCGACCTCTAACTACAGATTGTATACCCGCAGCGACGTGCAAAGACTCCAAAGAATAGTCGCACTCAAGCAGCAAGGCTTTCAACTGTCTCACATCCGCAAACTGTTAGAAAATGACGCGGATGCTTCCCCTGACGCGCTGATGGCGACTCTGCAACGGCAATATCTATCGGTTATTCAGCAAATTGTTCGCCTCCGAGAAACGGCTTCGGCGCTGGAAGGATTGCTGGGACGGGATATTTCCTGTCAAGCTGTGCAAGCCGACGCCCTGGCGCAATTAAGGCTGTTGCAGGCGGAAACTGAGGGGGGGTTGGATGAGTTGGAACAACTTTGGGAGGGTTGGGATGCGGGGGCCCACACTCACCCGGAGGATTTTGGGGAGTCGTTGCAGCATTTGTTGCCGGATTTGGCCGATCGCTCGGAAATTGAGGTAGACTTGCTTTCTAAACTGGTGTTAGCTTGCGGTGATTGTTCTCTGCTGCCGTTTGTGAAGTTGAGCGAAACGGCGATTAAATCGGCGCGGGAAGCTTTGAAAAATCAGTGTCAAATTGTGGCTGATGTGGCTCCTGTTTTTGCGGCTTTGGATCAAACTAGATTGGCGTATTTGGGAACAAGTATTGCAACTTTAATTGATGACCCGCACATCAATGCTGCGGCAGAAGCAGAACAGGAATTCTGGCAGCAGAGTGAGTGGTTTGATAAGTTGTTGAAACTGGAAAAAGGATGTATATTGGTGATAGGATATGCGCCGTCTGTGCTGATGGCGGTTTGCGATGCGATCGAGAATCGGCAACTACAACCGGCTTTGGTAGTTGGAATGCCGATCGGTTTTAGTCATTCTCCGGTGGCGAAACGGCGGTTAGTGCGATCGGGCGTTGCTTATATTACAACTGTGGGAACTTTTGGCGGCGGGTTGTTGGCGGCGGTTGCTTTGAATGCTTTGGTTGAGTCTTTGATTGAAAAGCCGAATTGTCACTGTCATCTCAAGTAAAAATTGGCTTGAGAAAAGCGTACAAATCAAATTCTCCTTTATCGGGATTTTTTGAGAGCGCAATTCTGGCTTAAAGCTTTGTTTAAAGAGTATGGCAAAAAGAAGTTTTTATATTCTAAGTATTACTCCGATTTCTCGGGGTTTAAGACAGCAATATCTGACTTAATTACTCAGGCTCCTATCACCCACAAACAACATTTAGATTCTCTTTTAACCTAAAAATTTCCGAGCTTAAAGCCAGAGCAATTAACCGCAAAAAGTCCTCAGCTACTCAGGATTGTGTTTGGCCGTGGTGAGTATATCTTGTACTTTTTGAAAGGGAAGTTTAGTTATTATGGCTGCCGATCTCGCGCTGAGGCTGCATCTTTGAGTAGTCTTTTTGGTTGGCTGTTAGCATAAGGACGAATCAAGGCGGACTTCTTAAGCCGTTTGACGCCACTCAAAACCAAGAGTGCAAACAGCGTTCCTATCAAACTCATCACCCACAAACCGCAGCCTGCCGCTGCACCTAATCCGGCAGCCAACCAAATAGTTGCTGCGGAAGTTAATCCTTTTACTTCAGCTTTACCCACTGGGTATTTAGTTTGTTGCAGAATGATTCCGCCCCCCAGAAAGCCTACCCCTGTGGCAACTCCTTGGATAGTTCGGCTCAAAGCATTGGAAGAGGAAAAGGTGCTGTCGCCATCCATCTGCAAAGGAATCATTACAAAGATAGCTGCGCCTAGACTCACAATCATAAAGGTTCTTAAACCTGCCGGTCTACCTGGCTGCTGGCGGTTCATGCCGATCGCGAAGCCTACCAGTAGTGCAGCCGTCAGCCTAAAGGTGACTGTTTGCCAATCGTTGGGGCTGAAAAAGATAGAACTCATTGCCTTTACTCCTACTTGAACTGGCTCTTCACGCGCACGCATTCCCAGGCGTGGCAGGCTGACTCAATGTAACTCCGGTTAGTCGCTAGATTTACTAGGGAATCTGGTTAATTTTAAGTTAAGACTAAGTTAAATTCAAGTAGAGATTCGGCTCGATGTGGGGCCCGGAAACGTCAAACGCTGGAACTCGCAAGCTTTGTTGAGGCGCTTGGCTAATAGCTTGCAGAGAAATATCTGCTGTTGCAAATTTACATCATTGCTTCTTCCTTCACCACTTCCCCAAAGCCCCCCAAACAGTACCCGAAACCACCCCCCAAATTGCCCCCAAACCAGCCCCCACGATCGCCCCCGCCACAGGTCCCAACTCCACCGGCACCCCAGCGCTAACAGCCGGAAACATCGCCGACACCAACGCCCCCAACACAGCACCCGCAAAAGTACCCAAAAAACTGCCCCAAATCGCCCCCAAAGCCCCACCCTTCACCCCCGAAGGCTGAAACGAAATCGGCAGCTTCGGCGAAAACCCGCACAAACCCAACAAACCCCCAGAAAGCACACCCCCAACAGAACCCACACCAGCCGCCACGATCGCCACACCCAGCAGCAAACCCGCAAACTCATCCACCGGCCGCATCTGGACATTGTACTGCTGCCAAACCACTAACCCAGACCCCAACAAAACACCAGCCAGAGTCCCCACAAACGAGCCCCAGACGGCCCCCAAATACGCTCCCCGCCGGCCCCACACCCTCCCCACAGGCAGCGCCAGAGGAGGCCGAAAACTCGCCCAAACACAGCCCCAGACAGCCCCAACCCCCGCCCCAGCCAAAATCCTCTCGCCGATTCCCGGATTGCTATTAATTGCCCCAAACACCGCACCGCCGATCGCCGCCAACAAAAAAGCCCCCCAAGCCGCCCCCACCAAAACTCCGCCCCACTTCCGCCAAATCTGATTCGGCGCCAAAGTAAAAACGCCCCACATCATCCCAAAAAAACAGCCCCAAATCGTACCAACAAAAATCGCCCCCAAAATAGCGGCGCCGCCCTCAGCTATTACCGAATAAATCCCCCCGATCGCCGCCAAACACAAACTGCCCCAAACACCTCCCCAAGCAGCATCCTGAAAAATGCGCTCAAACTTGCCCACAGGAACCCGAGGCGCCGGAGTCCGACTCCGAGAAGACATCGGCATAGGCAGCAGCGGCACTGCGTACTGGCCGAGGGGGCGCGGCAGCCCCGTGGAGGGCTGTTGCCGGCGCACTGCGGGCTGCATCGCGACGGGCGGCGGTTGGGGCTTTTTACGCTTGGTTTTCGCGGGCTGCAAGTGCAATCCGTTGCTGACTGCTTGCCGCGAAGGAAACGGATCGCGCCCTTTCAGGAGTTTTGCCCGATCGCACCAAGGGCACCGACTGAGGTGATTTCCGTATTTATGCTGACTGTTTTTGCTGCAAGTTATCAAAGCATCTTCCGCTTCCCGAATCGCATTCACCCAAGTTTTCGCATCCGGGCGCGCCGAAGGATTGCCGTGCCCTTCCTCAAAACAGCGGATGAACATCTGCCGCAGCCGCGGATGCAGCATCTCAAAAGGAGGCGCAGCCGGCATGGGGCGGTAGGGAATCCGCTTCGTACCTGTAGGGAAATGGCCCGATCGAATTCTCGCTTCCAAAGACGGCGGTTCATCGCTACCGAGATAAACTCCCGAAAACGGGTGCGTACCTTCCATCAGCAATTGAAAAATTAATACCGCTAAACCGAACAAATCGTGTTCTGGAGATCGATCGATATCGCGGAAAGTCTGCCCCTGCAACTCTGGCGGCGTAAACTCCGGTTTCCCCACGGGACACCGATAAACGTAACCCGTATAAGGATCGCGGACTTGAAACGAATCCGTGTCTACCAGCGTTACCAACGCCGTATCCGTCACCAGAATGTTCGACTCGTTTACGTCGCCGATGACGTAACCCCTGACGTGGAGGGCATTTACAGCCGAGGCAAGGTTTCTGGCGGTACGGTGGAGGTAAAGATAGCTAAATAGAGGTTTTTGTTCGCGCCTGGTTTTGGGAGTGTAGAAAGTGTGTACCGGCATCACTTTGTTGACGCGCGGCATCACAAAACCGACAATTTTTTCTCGCCCGCCCACAGTATGCAGCAAATCGATCGGCCAAGCAATGGAAGCGTGCCCGGGTTCCGCGATCGGCGCATCCGGCGGCATACTGAACATGACTGTGAGTTTGTCGCCGTCTTCGTCTGTCGGTTTGTGGTAGATTTTGGCTACAAGGGACGAGTCTTGGGCGATCGGGTAGATGCGACCTTCACCCCCACTGGCGATCGCAGTTTTGGTGTCGATCGCAATCAGTTGTCCGCTAAATTGGCGCTGCAACTGCATAGAATTCCGTTATGGGATACAGGATTTGGAAGCCATGACTCAATAAACTTGACTTGCCCATTAAATCTTACCTTTGTTATGACTTAGGCACCGGTGAGGAGAGACCGGGTTTTTCACCAAAAGACGTGTTGCCGACCGCAGATTCGGTAAAAAACCCGATGTCTTGGGGGGAAGTGGTTAAGCCCTTTTGATGTTAGTGGGATGGGCATCCCGCCCGTCCATCGATTAGTGGAATGGGCGTCTCGCCCGTCCGCGCTATCAAAATTAGATGTGAACCAGCTTCAAATCCACCGACAATAACAACATTTTATCCTCAATTTTTTGTCTGACGGCCGGTGTCACCTGACAATTATCGCTGTTGAGGCATTCCACCAGCAAGTTGTGGGCATAGTAATACTGTTTCAGCAGAGTTTTCTGTTGGGGGCGAAAGTCTCGATTGTAGTCCATCGCAGTTTTGAATTTTGCCAGCCAACAGCTACCGCACTCTTTGCGCCACTTTTTCCAGTTTTGCAAATCAGGCATCTCAGTCTGAAATTGTGCCAGCAGTTGTTTGAGTTCGGGTTCAATATCCAGGGCCCAAATGCCAACTAAAATACCCGCCACATCATTATTATCAAAAGCCAATTTCAGAGACTCGTTAACATCTGCAAATTCTACATTTTTTCCCGCCTTTACCAAACAATTCCGCAACTTGCGAACTTTCGATCTATCAAACTTCAGACTCGGATCGAGGACGCGAGTCAAAGCCAAATCGAGCACGCAAACTAAGGCAACATAAAAAGCGCGAATTTCGACTGGTTTGAAATTCCTTTGCACTAACTGAGACTTGTGATTTGCCCAGATTAGCAACTGCTGCAAGGTTTCATCTTTAGCCGCCATGCTGTCAATTTTTTGTTGCATCAGCAGCAAAAGTTCGTCAGCAGGTTGCAAAATGCTGACAACTCTCACAAATTCATTTTTCCACTTTTTGTCGGTAATTCGGCTGACTAATTCTGGCAGCGAGTCAGGGTTGGCACTGTCAATCACATATTCTGGTTGAGTTTCGCTTTCCTCTAGCAGTTCGTCAACTGCGCTTTTGATAAAGTTATCCACCAACCAGTCGCGGGTACGCGAGAAATTGCTCTCCAACTCTAGGTAATGGCTGCCTAATTTGGCCTTAAAGTCTTTGGGAAAAATCTTTTTAGCCACTAACATATTTTTCCAGCGAGTTAGCTGGCTGGCGTTGCGTTCGGGAAAGCGGTTGTACAAATAGTCGATCGCGATCGCCTCTAAAATATCCGTACCCAGGATTTCCCGACGCTTCACCTCGTTTTCTGGCCATATTTGTCGCGGTCGATTTGGATCCAGATGCTGGCTAACCGTTGGTTCAATCAAGTGTTCAATCAGCCAGTTTCCCCCACTGGAAAAATCGCGATCGAACTCCAAGTAAATCGCGGCAAACAAAGCCTCAAAACTTTCTGAAAAAGATCTAGTGTACTCGCTTTTGTCTGTTTCTTTCCCGTTCCGTACTAGCCAACTAAGTTCGTTTAATTTCAAGTTTTGTGTGAATTCTGCAGTTTTTTTTGAGTCTGCTAAACGAGCTTTTAAGGTTGAGATAGCATCTGGGTCGAGTTCTGGATGTTCACGGTAGAGGTAATCGGTAACAACGGCACCGAAAATCGCTCCCCCTAAGAGTGACAGCCGTTTGTACTTAACCTCTTGCCAAGCGGGAGACTCCTCGGGGCGATCGGAGTCATAGCTGGTAGAGTAACGGCAATTTAAGGCGATTTCCAGCAGTTTTGTCTGCTGAAAGCTGGGAATGTCGATCGCTGCTTTGACTGCTTCAATATCTACATTTTTATGTTTAATTCGCTCTAATTCTTCTTCACATTTACCCCACTTTTCCAACCAATCACCGCCCGCATCTTCCACATACAAATCTACAAAATCTACCCCGTAATTCATCCATTCATCCTGCATTTTTCTGGCTGCTTCCAGTTCTTCCCAGACTTTTTGCAAGTTATTTTCAACGGTGTGTGTACCTTGTACAGTCATAGTATTTGATTTTGATGTATTTTAATTTTATTTCCAACAATTTCACCCTGATTAAATCAAATCTCAATTCAATTTAGAGCGAGTTGGTAGTTATTTCACAAGATTGATTGCTGCGGTAAATCTTCCCATTGCTTAGCCTTCGTATCAAGCACCTGTTGGCACCGTCTGGCCGACTCCTCCCGGAAACCGAAAAGCGGAGGAAAAATCTTGGTCTGTTTTCCCTTTTCCAGAAGCAGGCTGGGGGTTAGGTTTTTGGCATTGTCGAAAATTGTGCAATATGTGAGTTAGTCAAATTTTTTTCACCGAGTTTTAAGCAGTCGAACTATTCTCAGCAGCAGATATGCTTGATTTACGGGAACTTGAGGTAACGACCTGCGGGTAAATTATCGCTATTATATAATGCAATGTTAACTAACTGGTTCAGGAAATTTGCATCGTTTTTATCATAACTTAAAAATAATCCTCTGTCAATCCCCCAATCTTGAAGAGTTTGTTGCCAATTCTGATATTTTTGTTCAGAGAATTCATCCGAAAGAGTTGTGACTTGAATGCAGAGTGGCTGCTGTTGGCGGCTGCTAACGATTGAATCGGTTGCCATAGAAAGATCTGCAACATATCGATACAAAACAGTGCCTTGGCGATCGACAATTCGGGCTGCGATCGCCCGAATCACAATATCATCTCCCGGATCGAATTTGCCGGCCTTGAGTTTTTGTTTCCAGATGTAAAATTTGCGATCGTTTTCGCTCAGCCATTTAGGAAACAGATAGCTGTACCAATACCTTTCCCCCGGAGTCATTAACTCAAACGCGGCTTGCTGTTCTCTTTCCGAAGGTAGAGATTGAACTGTTAGCCAAACCTGAGAATCTCGGATAAGCTGTAGCAAAAAAGCCATCACAAATTTTTTAGCCGTTAGCGAACCGGGTTTAACATCTTTCACCCAGCGATTGATTTCATCCAATCTTCTCGCCAAACTCGGATCTATTGGATCTGCTGCGCTAATTAGGGAGTTGAGCTTATCCTTAATCTCTTGTGCTTGCAAACGACGACCTACTGTACAAACTAAAGCAGAATTGTTGACACCTCGATTTTATTATAGAACCGCGCCAAATTTTCACCGCTCATTAGACATCTCCCAAAATTGTTGTGGGTAAGTATCCTGCCAGCCCTTAACTTTATTTGAGGAGATGTCTATTGAGTAGCTGCTGCTGATTCCCGCAGGCGCTGGTACAATAAAACAAAATAAACATTCATCAACGGCCCGGCTAAAAACCCCAGTAGATTAGCTGTAAGCTGATATGTTACGGATTTCCCCGTCGGATCGATTAATAGGCAAATCGATAGTATTGGCACAAAAACCACAAAAATTATCAGTAAGGCGGATCGAAATACCAACCACCAACGCCCTTTAGTTAATTCCCAACTGCTGCTAACACTGTCGAATGCCGAAGAGTTATCAATAACGGTAGCGTAAGATGAAAACATTAACCGATATGATACATAAACGCCGGGAATTATGAGTGCAATGAAGCCAGCGCACCCCAGTAGCAAACACATAATATAAACCGCAATTAGTTGTAGCAACCTTCTGTTTGCTTGATTGAAAGCCTGACCCACAGTTACTTGATTTTTTGTTAAATCTCGGTAACTGTAAAAAATCATAGCTCCAGACAATAAAGGAACTACCACGAACCAGTAGATAATATTTAAAGCAACACCTGCTGAACCTAGCTTGCCAAACCTATTGATCCCGACAAATATCAAAATTGGAGAGTTGATGAGCAACAGGGGAGCGTATCTATAACCTAGATTAGTAAAGGTTTCTCGCAATAGGCTTCTGGCACTAATTCGTGAAGCTGTCATAATTTTTATCCTGTTTTTTAAGTCGATTTGAACATATTAAATGGGCTTTAAAAATAAACATTATATGGGAGGGTAAGTGAGAATACTCATCAACTCTCTGGTATCTCACGCTCCTACGCTAAACCCGCCCGGACAAGATACTATTTTTGTTAGCCCTTACCTACTTAGACATTATTAATTAGAAAAAGTTGCTAACAATAATGTTAAGTCATCGTCGGTGCGTTCGGAAACGCGGGGCGATCGCAAAAATGACTCTAACTGCTGTTTCGCATCTTCCTCTTCTTTCCACTCGCCCGAAAACCGAAACAAGGGCGCAAAAAACGGCCCGTGGGGCGTGCCTTCGGGGATTTTGAGCGCTAGCATTTGCAAGCCGTCGGAAAAAACCGCTAAATGCCGGAGTTTTTCCCGCAGTACCTTAAATTGCGCTGTTTCTATAGCATTCGGCGAAATCAAAAAGATGGTTTCGTTGATGTATTCGCCGCAGGGAGGTACAGTCAGGGCGATCGCATTTCCTGCACTATCACCTGCTACCGCCGCACCGTCACCGATTTGAGCAACTGCGATTAATTCTGGCGTAGCAACAACAGCAATTAAAGTGCAGGCTAAATCTCTCGGCGCCACTGCCCGCACAGCCGCTTCTGCTTCCACCTGCGCCCGCGCGACTTGCAGTGATGCTGTCAAGAATACCTGCCATTCGTCGTCATTTTGAGGCAGCCTTTCCTGTTGCTGGCAAATCGTTTCGACAACCGCTTCCACAGCAATTTTTGCCCCAACTTCTGCGAGTGCTGCCGAACCCGCACCATCGGCAACCGCTGCCGCTAAAACACCATTTGGCAAGAGACGCCAGCAGTGGGCATCTTGACAAGGCTGCGATCTTTTTTCGTGGCTTGTACCTATCACCGATGCCGCTACAACTTGCCAATTAAAGGATGAATTCTGCATTAATAACTCTTTAACTCAAAACTTCGTAAATTCACAACTATGCAAAATCTGGACGGATTTATTTATCCCTAATTAGGTAGGGCGATGCACACGACACCTTACTTATTATGTAGGGAGATGCACACCGCACTTACCGCTGGTCACTTACTAATGACCAATGACTTCCAACTAATGACTAAACAGTTCCCCATCCGGGTGGTGGCAGTGCTACTTGTTCATCAATTTTTGAGTGAGAAACTCTCTGCATACTAGCCGACAGCCAGATGAACATCTCTCTAAAGTCTAATCCTCTCAATTTTACAGGCGTGCGCTCGACAATTTGCGCCAGACGGGTGATATTAGCACCTTCCACTCCGACAGCAAAAAATGCCACGCGTTTGTTAGTTTCTTCCTCTTTAATCCGCTGTGCTGCTATTTCCACAACATCGTCGGATTCGCCTTGAGGTTCGCCGTCGGTAATCATAAATACCCACGGGCGGTAGTAGGTAATGCCGTTATTGCGGTATTCGGATTTGCGGGCCGCAATGGTATCTAATGCTAGCTGAATGCCTGCGCCCATGTGGGTTTGTCCTTGAGCTGTCAGCAGTGGCGTCTCGAACTGGTCGGCGGTCACGAAGTCTTGCACGACTTTGATATTATTGTCAAATGAAATAATCGCGACTTCGACTCGCTTTTTAGCTAGTTCGTCTTTAATTAGGTCATTCCTAAAAATTTCCAGCCCCTCATTCAAGGCATCTATGGGTGCGCCTTGCATGGAGCCGGAGGTGTCCAGCAGGAGGACGCAGGGACAGCGCGGCTCTGGGTTTTCGGCAAATTCTACGGCTTCGTCTAGTCTCATGGTTCGGGGTTGACCTGGGAGTGGCTCGATTTCTAGGTTTGTTACTTTACTGTATCAAGTCAGTAACAAATTTAAGTGCAAATTGCTAGGGCGATCGCATTTTACCATTTACCTGAATCGATTTTTGATTTTTGATTGTATATTTTAGATTTGAGAATAGGATGTCTGCCGTCAAAAAAACAAATTTCTTCCTGCCTGTGGTAATATAGACTAATAGTATTACTGCCAAATAAGGATAAATCTTATGATTGCAACAGTCACGCAAAAATTAACCTTTGACCAATTCCTTGTAGAATGTCCAGAAGATGGACGCTATGAACTGGTAAATGGAGAAATTGTAAAGATTAATGCCACAAGAAATCATGATGATGTTGCTGATTTTACATCTGATTCATTTAAAGATGAAATCAAACGGCTAAGTTTAAATTACGTTGTCAAAAATACCGCCGTTATCAGAACTGTAACTAAAGCCGGAATCGAACAAGGGCGGAGACCGGATGTCAGCGTAATCGATCGCGATTTGTGGCGATCGCACCGTTCTGCTTATTCTGCCTTACGAGAACCAATTCAACTGGCAGTGGAAGTAACATCAACAAATTGGGAGGACGATTATATAGACAAATTGGACGAATATCGGCGCCTCGGAATTCCTGAGTATTGGATTCTCGATTATTTAGCAATTGGTAGCAGGGAATTTCTGGGAAATCCCAAAGTTCCAACTGTATTTGTTCACCTTTTAGATGCAGAGGGCAACTATCAAAGAAGCGCCTTTAAAGGCAGCGAACGAATTGTGTCGCGGACTTTTCCCGAATTAGCGCTGACCGCAGAAGAGGTGATGAATGTTTAACTTCCGTTAATCCAGCTAGCCAGACTATCATTCATAAAAAATTACTGAAAATATGAAATCTATTTCTGATAAAAAACTTTCCGCTCGAAAAGCTATTAGCCCTTGGACTTACAAACCTTGGTGGTGTCAGCCTTGGTCGATTCTTTTAACTGGTACTAGCCTGATTAGCGGTAGTTGGTTTTTATTAAAAACTGTTTGGATAACTGTTTTAGTCGCAATTCCTTTATTAGCCTGGATGGGTTTTTTCTTGTTAGTTTGGCCGAGGTTGATGATGTCTAGCGGAGTTTTGGATTCTCATCCAGATTAGGTTTTGGTGGTGCACACCCTATGTTTAGGTTTTGGTGGTGTGCACCCTATGTTGTGGGTAAGGTGTGCGGTGCACACCCTACCTTTGAGTGTTTCGCAGTCTAGGTTTGCGGGTAATAGTCTTGAATTGCTTTTACTTCCATCGGGTGGGATTTGAGCGATCGAATTCCCGCTGCTGTAGCTTTGGCACCGGCTATTGTCGTAATAATCGGGATTTTGTAAGTCAAAGCTGTGCGGCGGATAAAGATTCCGTCGGCCCGGGATTCTTCGCCCGAAGGTGTGGTGATAATTAGTTGAATTTTCTCATTCTTGATAGAATCCAACAAATTTGGCCGCCCTTCGTGCAGTTTCAATTCTAAATCTACCTCTAAACCTTGCTCTTGCAATACTTTGCGTGTTCCGTGAGTTGCGACTACTTTGAAACCCAATTCTAAGAATTCCTTGACAACGGGTACAACTGCTAGTTTGTCGCGCTCGCGCATCGAAACCAGCACGGTTCCAAACAGCGGCATCATTTGTCCGGCACCTAATTGAGCTTTGGCAAAGGCTTTGCCAAAATCGGTGTCAATTCCCATGACTTCGCCGGTCGATCGCATTTCTGGCCCTAACAAGGTATCAGTTCCCGGAAACTTAGCAAAGGGCAACACAGCTTCTTTTACCGAAACATGAGTGGGTATAATCTCTTCAGTAAAACCCAAAGCTTCTAGAGTTTTGCCAGACATGACTCGCGAGGCCATTTTTGCTAAGGGAACTCCGATCGCCTTTGACACAAAAGGCACTGTTCGAGAAGCTCGCGGATTAGCTTCCAAGATGAAAACTTGTTCCCCTTGAACAGCAAATTGAATATTCATCAACCCGATTACTTTCAGGGATTTTGCTAATTCTACAGTCCAGCGACGGATTGTTGCCAAAGCTGCGTCCGAAAGCGTTTGGTAAGGGATAGAACAAGCAGAGTCGCCGGAGTGGATTCCCGCTTCCTCGATGTGCTCCATAATACCGCCGATCGTCACATTGCCAGTAGCATCGGCGATCGCATCTACATCCACCTCGATCGCGTTCTCTAAGAACTTATCAATTAAAATCGGATGATCTGGTTCTACTAGCACGGCATAGGTCATGTAACGTTCCAATTCCGTATCGGAATAAACAATTTCCATGGCTCGCCCGCCTAACACGTAACTTGGCCGCACCACTACCGGATAACCGATCCGTTGAGCTACTATTAAAGCATCCTCAAAACTACGGGCTAAACCGTTAGCAGCTTGCTGAATATCCAACTCCCGCAGAATCTTTTCAAAGCGCTCCCTGTCTTCAGCAGTATCAATGGAATCCGGCGAAGTTCCCCAGATTTTTGTTTGTACGTCGGGGTGATTTTCCAGGGATTTTTGTAAAGGTAGCGCCAACTTCAGCGGAGTTTGTCCGCCAAACTGAATAATTATGCCCTCTGGATTTTCAGCTTCGATGATGTTGAGAACATCTTCTTTTGTTAGCGGTTCAAAATACAGGCGATCGCTCGTATCATAATCGGTCGAAACCGTTTCCGGGTTCGAGTTGACCATAATTGTCTCAAAGCCGTCTTCTCCTAAGGAATAGGAAGCGTGACAGCAGCAGTAATCAAACTCGATTCCCTGTCCGATCCGGTTCGGTCCGCCACCTAAAATCATCACTTTTCTTTTGGTAGAAGGCAAAACTTCCGACTCCGGCGTGAGACTGTGGCCTACAGGCGAAACTTTCTTTTCTTCATCGCCCAATTCCCAAATTGCCGCTCCCGCTTCGTAGGTGGAATAATAATACGGTGTAAACGCTTCAAATTCAGCGGCACAAGTATCGACTGTTTTGTAAACCGGAATTACGCCTAACTGTTTGCGATAAGCGCGAACTTGATCTTCCGGTGTTTTGGTGGCGTAAGCAATTTGGCGATCGCTAAAACCCAACTGCTTTACTTCAAACATTGTTTCTTTTGTCAACTGTTCCAACCGCGTTCGTTTCAAGAACTTCTCTGTTTCCAGCAATTCCTGCATTTTATCCAAAAACCAAGGGTCAATTCCTGTGAACTCGAAGATATCTTCCACCGACATTCCCATCATCATCGCGTGGCGAACTGTAAAAATGCGATCTGGATTTGGCGTCCGCAATCCGGCGCGAATTTGTTCCAAACTCGGCAACTTTTCCGGTTTGTCGCACCCGAAACCCGCGCGGCCTGTTTCCAATCCCCGCAGGGCTTTTTGGAAGGATTCGTTGAAGCTGCGTCCGATCGCCATTACCTCCCCAACAGACTTCATTTGCGTTGTCAGAGTCGGTTCGGAACCGGGGAACTTTTCAAAGGCAAATCGGGGAATCTTCGTCACCACGTAGTCAATTGTCGGCTCAAAAGACGCCGGAGTTTTCTTGGTGATATCGTTGGAAATTTCGTCTAGGGTGTAACCTACCGCTAATTTTGCCGCCATTTTTGCAATGGGGAAACCGGTGGCTTTCGAGGCCAAGGCGGAGGAACGGGAAACCCGAGGATTCATTTCAATAACGATGAAATCTCCGTTGACAGGATTGACGGCAAATTGAATATTAGAACCGCCGGTTTCAACTCCGATTTCGCGGATAATTTTCACCGAAGCATCCCGCAGGCGCTGATATTCTTTGTCTGTGAGAGTTTGCGCCGGGGCGACGGTGATAGAATCGCCGGTGTGGACGCCCATCGGGTCGAGATTCTCGATCGAACAAATAATCACCACATTATCTGCCAAATCCCGCATTACTTCGAGTTCGTACTCTTTCCAACCAATCAAAGATTGTTCGATCAAAATTTGCGATACTGGACTGGCATCAATCCCGCCTTGTGCCATTTCTTCAAACTCTTCTTGATTGTAAGAAATGCCACCTCCCGTGCCGCCCATTGTAAAAGCAGGACGAATAATTAACGGATAACTGCCGATTTGGTGACCAATTGCTTTGGCTTCGTCGAGAGTGTTTGCAATCCCCGAAGGGCAAACTGCAACCCCAATTCGCGCCATTGCTTCCTTAAATAATAGCCGATCTTCTGCCATTTCAATTGCTGGCAACTTAGCACCAATCAACTCGACTTTGTATTTTTCTAAAACGCCATTTTTAGCGACGGCGACTGCTAAATTTAGTGCTGTTTGACCCCCCATTGTCGGTAAAATTGCTTGAGGTCTTTCTTTAGCGATGATTTGTTCGAGGATGGCTGGCGTTAGAGGTTCGATGTAAATGCGATCGGCAGTTTCCGGATCGGTCATAATCGTTGCAGGGTTGGAATTCACCAACACTACTTCAAAACCTTCTTCTCGCAAAGCTTTGCAAGCTTGTGTCCCTGAATAGTCAAATTCGCACGCTTGACCGATAACAATTGGGCCGGAACCAATGAGAAGAATCTTTTTTAAGTCTTGACGACGGGGCATAGGTTCGTAATTGGTAATTGGACAAGGTTAAGGATTAATTTGACATTTTGCACCATTTTTCACAAGTAGGAGGCTGAAACCTCTCAACTTTCGCAGCTAGGGGAAGCCCCCCCGCGAAGAGTTTGATCGAAAAATGGTGAAAGATATCATCAAGTCCAAACTATTTTAATTGTTGTTGGTAAGATGGTGTTGTATAATACAAATCCTCTGGTAAAATGCTCTCAGCGTTCCGTTGCTGCTGGCTTAACCCGATGTACAAGGCTTCTGAGTCGATCGCACAGCCTGTTCTACCGCAGATAAATCTTTTGATGGGGAAACGCGCCGAATGTCTGTTCCACCAGAGCAAGAATTACGCAAAAACCGGGTTTTTTCACCAAAATACTTCGGAAACAGGCAGGAGGCCTGTTCCACCAAAGATGAATGTGCTTGAGAGGCGTTAGTCGTTGCCCCTTAAGCAATGATCGGGAAATAGGCATCCTGCCTCAAGTTACACCAGTTTCAAAAAATAATGCAACGGCAGGCCCGTGATCCAAAACCTGATAGTCATTAATTATCAGTCTTTCCCAATTTTTTAATCTCAAATCTCAAATCTCAAATCTCAAATCTCAAATCTCAAATCTCAAATCTCAAATCTCAAATCTCAAAAGGTATTACCTTAGTTTATTTTTGAGATAGCTCTTAATTTTTGTTATCGGTTCCCTCGCCCACGGTTCCCATCGTTTGTATTTTACATTTAGCCTCACAAGCCAATCGGAATTATTTTTAATTAGGCGCAGGTCATCCTTAAACGGCGTCTGAGACAACATCTCCAGCCATAATTTATTAGGTTGGGGGCTTTCCCAAGGTTTCGGACTGGATATAAAATGCATCACTCTAGTTGACATATCCTCCGTATTGTGGTTGTTCCATATCTGCTCTAATCGCTTCCACCTTCCCTTTAAAACCGAATTTGATGCCCCTTGGTCGCAATCGCACCAAAGGTTGATGCGAGCGTTTTCAAGCATTTTTTCAGACAGTTTTTCCTCTTCCCAAAGCTTCAGATTAAAAACTAAGAGACCTGCATTGAAATAAGGTTTTTTATCAGCCGGGTTGTTTGGATTTCCCCACACATTGAGCGCTGCAGCTACGGGCATTCCTTCAAAGTCTAAGTTCCACAGAGGATCTAAGCTGCCCAGAACTATCATGTCGCTGTCGAGCCAAATCAGTCTGTCTTTGACCTTGGTGTATTTGTCCGGTTCCAATCTCGCGTAAGTCAGCTTAGAACCCGACAGGGACAGCAATCCCCCGTAATTCGGCTTAACTTCTTCCCATTCAATCTCGTATTTGCAGCACTGTTGCAACTTTTCCTTTTGCTGTGTATTTATACCTGTTGATACCACAGTAACGTTGACAGGCAAATTCGGATCTTCGGTAACATTGAGTTCTATGGATTTCAGCAGGGCTGCTATCCCCAAAATGTAATTTTTATCGCCAATAATGGATATGTTCATTTCACTGATTGATGAAGGTTTATAGAAAATATAAATAGCATAATTTTTTTTTATCAAGGCAGATCGCCAGTTGATAGAACTTGGCAGAAACCGAGTTTCTGCACAAGCCCTACAAATTAAGGTTCCCACGGATCGAAGTGCCTTCGGTGACCGTCCGATGTGGATGTAACAGGCGAATTCTTAAGCTTTTCGGTGACGGCGAATGAATACGCTAATCACTTGTCCCGGCTTTGCACCTCGCTGGGGTGGGATCCAATCTCCGACGGCGGCAAATCCCAGTCGGTACAATGTGTGGATGGTGTCTAACACGGCTGCGCGGCAACCGACAACCGTTATCCGCACTACTTCCTGTTCCGATAATGCTGAGTCGTCATTTGGACGCGCGGAAAAGTTATCGTCAGGCACGAATTCCTGTGACATAATATGGTCTCCTGGTTTTTGGGTTTTCCTAGAAAACCAAAAACCCAGCCGCCCCGCACGTTAACACAGAGCAGGGTGGCTAGAGAGAGTGTTAAAATTCTCGATTAGCCTCCATACTGCTTACTCAGTTTGGCGGTTAGCTGTCCATTGCTGTTGGTAGCAGCTTTGGGCAGTGCAACTAGATTTTTGGGCGACGCGGGCTGCTTCCTGTTTGAGGAAAGCAGCCTTAATTTCACACCGTAGCCGCAATGGGGGGGCCGCCGTCAATAGATTTTAGATTGAGATTTTCCTGCAACAACTTTCCGGTCTCTCCCACCCTCCGCTTCTCCCCGTCTGTCCCTCTCCCTCCACCCAACCTACTAGATGAGGGAATGCGCCGAGGAAGGGGTAAAATATGGAATCGTTCCAAAAGCTTAAAATCAAAAAACTAAAATACAGATATGCCTAGAACACAAGTGCGAATATTCCTTGCACCTGCTGCTTGAGGGCAACCACATCAATTTTTGATTTTTGATTTTTGATTGTCCTCCAACAACTCTCTCCATCTCCTATGCCTAGAACACCCAGCGAATATTCCGTGCACCTGCTGCTTGAGGGCGGCCACCGCGAAGAAGTGCGTTTCGCAACGCTGCAAGATTTTCAAAAGTGGTACAGCAGTACGCTGGTGCCGAAACAAGATTCAAGAGAATTTCTTAACGTCCCGATCAAAAATATTCAAGGCGAATACATGGTAGTTCGGCCTACCAGCGTTCTGGCAATTCGCGTAGAACCGATATTTACTTCTAGCGTCGAACGATACGATGAATAAGGAAAATAATCAATTGAATAGGAAAGATTGGAAATTGAGCAAGATTTTTCGCTATCAGTTATTAGCCGTCGTCTGTTGCGTTTTGGCGATCGCTTTTTCGGTGCCCGCCGTTGCAGTTGCGCCACTGCAACCAATTAGTATAAATCAATTGCAAGCGGGCGATTCCGAGGATCTCGCCTTTGACGCTCAAATCTGGGGAGAAAATGGCAAACCGGGCGATCGGGAATTTCTGTTAAAGTCGATCGACAACAGCCTCCGCTATCTCGATACATCAGCCGCCGCCACTGCTTACAGCCGCTATCCAGTAGCAGGAGTTACGCGCGATCGAGTTCGGCGTTCTCTCGATCGATTTCGCCAATTAGTTGTCAGTTCGACAACTCCGGCACAACTCCAGGAATCGGTCAAGCGCGAATTTGTATTTTATAAATCCACGGGCAAAGACGGCAAAGGAACAGTCGCATTTACGGGTTATTTCGAGCCGACTTACGCAGCATCTCGCACGCCGAATTCCGAATACCGTTATCCCCTGTACCGGATGCCGCCAAACATGGCATCTTGGCCGAAACCTCACCCGACCAGATTGCAATTAGAAGGCGAAGATGCTTTGCAGGGAAGCAAAGGATTGTTGCGGGGATTAGAATTAGTTTGGTTGCGCGATCGATTTCAGGCATTTCTCGTGCACGTCCAAGGTTCTGCGAGATTGCAGCTAACAGATGGTAGCGTGATGACCGTCGGTTTTGCAGGCAAAACCAGTCACAGTTATACAGGAGTCGGGCGAGAATTAGTTAAAGACGGAAAGTTTACTTTAGAAGAGTTAAATTTGCCTAAACTCAAGGAATATTTCACTAATTTTCCGGCAGAGATGAACAAGTATTTGCCGAAAAATGAAAGCTTTGTATTCTTCCGGGATACTAACGGAGTTCCAGCTACAGGAAGCATTGGAGTGCCAGTAACTGCCGAAAGGTCGATCGCCACCGATAAAGCTTTAATGCCCCCTGGCGCACTAGCATTAATTAGTACAAAACTCCCTTATCCGAATGCGGCGGGACAACTCGAACAAAATGCGGTAAATCGGTACGTTTTGGATCAGGATACCGGCGGTGCAATCAAAGGCGCGGGGAGAGTTGACGTATTTATGGGAACGGGGAATTTAGCGGGCGATAGGGCCGGTTTTATCAACTCAACAGGAGAACTGTATTATCCGCTTTTAAAGTAGATTAATTCTACTTGATCTGATTGTTTACTGTGCGTTGCAATCCCGGACACGGCAATGCGCCGTGTCCCTACAGATATCGCCGACAATCAATATATAATCTATTTTTGATAATTGCTATAACATAGAAAATACCCCACCCTCTCAATCTTACAAATGCTCAACAAAATTCTGCAATTCTTCAAACGACTATTTCAGCGAATATTCGGAACCCCAACCCCATCCACCCCGCCGGGAAATACCGCCATCCGCCCAGCCTTAACTGACGCTGAATACGAGTCGAAATTCATGGAAATATTGGAAGGGGTGAATGCCGGCTGGAGTCGAGGGGATGTAGCGGGATTCTTAATCGCAAAACGCCTTAAAGATGGTGAATTGGCGGCTTGGTTGCGACGGTTTGGGCAAAGATTGTTAGAGGGCGAACATGATGAGACTGCTGCTGCGGATGCCGTGGCATCGCTTCAGGAATTGGCGCAGCGGCTGGTATTGTTAGGTAGAATTGCCAGCGGGGAATTGTCAGAGGTTGCCAGGCAAATTGGGCGGGAGATATTGACACGGTTTCCGCTGCCGGAGGTTGAGGAGGAGGATACAAAGGGGAGGGTGATTGAGGCGGTGTTTGTTGGGGATGGTTTGGGTTTTGGTGGGGAAGTGAACCGCAGAGGCGCTGAGGGTGCGGAGGCAGAATCGGAAGTTAATGTAGAGGCGAAAGCCTGGTGCGAGCGAGGGAATGAGCAGTATAATTTAGGAAGATTTGAAGAGGCGATCGCATCTTATAACCAGGCAATCGCTCTCCACCCAGACTATCACGATGCTTTGCACAACCGAGAGGTAGCGCAACGTAAGTTAGGCGAAATTAAATAGGCGAACTCGCTTGTATCCATAATTTTTTCTAGGTATTGCGATCGTTATGATACTATTAAGGATTAAGCGCAGTTTCCGTCGCTAATTATTATACACTAAAATAAGAGTTGGATGATTTTAATCCTCACTACAAACTTAATTGGTAAGGTGCACAATCCGTACCCTAAAATATGTTTATCCTATGAGGATTAATCCCAAATCCTTGCATCCAAAACCCACATCGAATGACACAAGTAATCGGCATTGACTTAGGCGGCACCGCAATTAAACTCGGCAGATTTAGCGAAGACGGCATTTGTCACCAATCCTTAACTGTCCCAACCCCTCAACCCGCAACGCCAGAAGCAGTTTTAGCTACAATGACCGATGCTATTTTACAACTGAATCCGGTCGAAAATGCTGTAAGTGCGATCGGCATTGGGACTCCAGGTCCTGCAGACGCCGCCGGTCGCCTAGCCAGAGTTGCAATTAATCTCAAAAACTGGCATAATGTCCCCCTCGCTGACTGGGTGGAAGCTAAAACCGGACTGCCGACCATATTAGCAAATGATGCCAACTGTGCCGGATTTGGAGAAGCTTGGTTGGGCGCAGGAAGGCACTTTAAAAACCTAATTTTAATAACTTTAGGTACAGGAGTCGGCGGTGCAGTTATCCTAGACGGCAAACTATTTGTAGGTCATCAAGGCGCGGCCGGAGAACTAGGATTGATTACTATAAATCCCGACGGCCCGGAGTGCAACAGCGGCAATCGCGGTTCTTTAGAACAGTATGTTTCGGTGCAGGCAATTCGCCGGGAAACTGGTTTAGAACCTATAGAATTAGCCAATTTAGCTAAGTCGGGAGATGCCCAAGCTTTAAAATATTGGCAAAATTACGGGCGCTATCTGGGTATCGGTTTGGCAAGTATAATTTATGTTTTAACGCCGGAAGCTATTATTATCGGCGGCGGAATTAGTGCAGGTGCAGAATTTTTCTTGCCGCAGGTTCAAGCCGAAATTCAGCAACGTGTACTGCCGAGTTCTCGCGAAGATTTACAGTTATTGGTTGCTGAATTGGGCAATCAAGCAGGCATGGTAGGGGCGGCAAAATTAGCTTGGCAGCTTGTTGAATAGTTAAAATTTTAAAACTCAGCGCATTTTACTGCGCTTTTTTCATATCTAAAATTAGGATGCAACCTAAGCACTTTAGCTAAAAAAAAATAAAATGAATGTGAGGAGTTACTAAACATAGTCTCCTTCATCTTTCATTGTTAGTGCTTCTAACTAAGGACTAATGACCAATGACTAATGACTAATAACTTCTTCATGGCAGTGATTGTCCAGTCGTCTTTTTAATGTAGTCCTGAATTTCTTGATAAGCGTCCGGGTTGCTTTGGCGCAGGATAATAATGTTAGTTGCGCTGTCTGGCAGGCAAAAGCTTAGCCGACCGTTTTGTTCGCAAGCAAAAGAGCTAATTCGACTCATATCGATCGCAAATTCTTTGCGGTCATAATGAATTTTAATCCACGAACCTCTAGAATTGCGATCGATGGTTTTTTTGAGGTAATCGAGAACTTGCTTGTAAGCCTCATAATTGCCTTGGGGATTGAGGATAATCGGCTGACTGCTATTAGGCAGCCAAAAGGTGAGACGCTTGTTATCCAGTTCGCTAGAAAAAGCACTAATAGTGTCAAGGTCAATTATGTATGTACTTTTCTCATAAGTAATTTTGCTCCAATAAGCCACAAAGCCTCCTCAAACCTGTGTTTCCTGGTATTTTAGGATAGTTTGACAACTCATACCATTTTAGATTTTAGATTTTAGATTTTAGATTGGGCATGACTGATGACTATCGGGATTGGGAACGTGCCTAAAGTTGCATTTTTTTGGGAAACTGGTATCGCCCTTGAAATCAAAGCTAAAAAGTTAAGTAAAAATATCAGCATTTTTACCTTCTGCCTTCTGCCTTTTGCCTTCTCCCTTCGGGTACTAGCCCCCCAATCCCTATGTTAGGGCTGGGGGATGAGGTTTTTCACTGGTTGAGAATGCTGCCCGATATCATGTCCGGTAAGTGGGACCCGAATCAAATCCGATTGTTGGGTTGGGCGGGTGATTGTCTGCCTGATTTGACTATTGTGTACTCTCACCCGCCCCTACAGACATCTAATATATCAGAACTAATCGATCGCACATGATACGAGATCAGTTTGCTGCAACTTTCTCGGCAACCAAGCCGCGACCCTCATCTTCTAAAACATCCTGCTTTCCCTGGATGCTAGCGGCCTGGATAAACCCTTGAAACAATGGGTGGGGGGCGCTAGGTCGAGATTGGAATTCGGGGTGAAATTGACTGGCTATGAAAAAGGGATGGTTCGGCAATTCGATCATTTCTACTAATCGGCCGTCTGGAGATGTACCGGAGACTGCATAACCTGATTCTAAGAAAAGATTGCGGTAGGCGTTGTTGAATTCGTACCGATGGCGGTGCCGTTCGTAAATCACTTCTTTCTGATAAAGTTTGAAAGCTAGGGTGTCTGGGTTGACGCGGCACGGATACAAACCCAGTCGCATTGTACCGCCCAAATCGACTACATCTTGCTGTTCTGGCAATAAATTAATTACCGGATTTGCTGTATCCGGGTTAAATTCAGCGCTGTTGGCATCCTTTAGTTGGGCGTTGTTGCGCGCCCATTCAATCACAGCACACTGCATCCCCAAACACAATCCCAAAAAGGGTATTTTATGGTGTTTAGCATATTCGATCGCCGCTATTTTGCCGTCAACTCCCCGAACCCCAAAACCTCCCGGTACAAGAATGCCGTTGATATCTTTGAGATAATTATCGAGGTTTCCCGATTCTAAATCTTCTGAGTTAATCCAGTGCAAATTCAGGTCGCAGCCGATCGCAATTGCCGCGTGCCGCAAAGCTTCGACCACCGAAAGATAAGCATCGTTTAACCGCACGTATTTGCCAACTAAAGCAATATCAATTTTGTGATTGGGACTGTAAAGCCTGTTGACTAAAGTTTGCCACTGATGCAAATCTGGCTGGCGATGTTCGAGTTGCAGCAAATTGAGCGTTTGTTGGGCTAAACCCTCCTCTTCCATCATCAGGGGTACTTCGTAGATACTTTTAGCATCTTGAGATGTGATGACACATTCTTCGGGTACGTTGCAGAATTCGGACAATTTCTGTTTCATGCCCAAAGACAGCGGGCGATCGCACCGACAGACTAAAATATCTGGTTGAATGCCGATCGACCGCAATTCCTTCACCGAATGCTGAGTCGGTTTAGTTTTCATCTCCCCAGCCGAAGGAATCCAAGGTATCAGCGTGACGTGCATATACACAACATTTTGCCGGCCGACATCCTTGCGAAACTGGCGAATTGCCTCCAAAAACGGCAAAGATTCAATATCTCCCACCGTTCCGCCGATTTCCGTAATCACGACATCGGGATTAGTATTTTTTGCTACCCGATGAATTCGCTCTTTAATCTCGTTAGTGATGTGCGGAATCACCTGCACCGTGCTCCCTTGATACTCACCGCGGCGTTCTTTGTTGATCACCGCTTGATAAATGGAACCCGTGGTGACGCTGTTGAGGCGCGACATGGAAGTATCGGTAAAACGCTCGTAGTGTCCCAAATCCAGGTCAGTTTCCGCACCGTCTTGTGTGACGAAGACTTCTCCGTGCTGAAACGGGCTCAGAGTGCCGGGGTCAACGTTAATATAGGGGTCTAGCTTCAAAATCGAGACTGAATAGTCCCGCGACTTCAATAGGCGGCCCAAGGAAGCACCGACAATTCCCTTGCCGATGCTGGAAACCACGCCGCCAGTCACAAACACAAATTTGCTCATAGGATTTTCGACTTTAGATGTTTCAATGTCAGGTCAGACTCAAATGTGACATAGGTAATCCATAAGGGCAACCACGGGGGATGGCCCCTACACCCATTTGACCAAATTATTGACGATTGTTATGTGCTTGCAACCAAGTTGTCAAATCTGACACACTGGCAAAGTCTAATAGTTCCTCTCCTAGATTCTCTAATTGCTGAGCGGATAACTCAGCGATGCTGGTTTTGATCTCCGGCGACAGCACGCCGACAC
The DNA here is from genome assembly GCF_036701355.1 of Microcoleus sp. Pol12B3. Taxonomy (NCBI): domain Bacteria; kingdom Bacillati; phylum Cyanobacteriota; class Cyanophyceae; order Oscillatoriales; family Microcoleaceae; genus Microcoleus; species Microcoleus sp. Pol12B3. Next base: position 144,166 of record NZ_JAUBQS010000007.1, on the reverse strand, counting down.
TGCGCTCCAACTGACGAACAATTAATGTCACTTTTCCTTGTCGGATGCCTTGTTCGATGCCTTGTTCGATGCCTTGTCTGATTCCTTGTTCTATCCCGATTCTGGTAGCTTTGGTAATTGCACCGTGCTGGTCTTGAATAAAAATTTCTCGCCTTTCTAAATCTTCCAATTCATCAGGATCGAGATTTGCTTCATTGGCAATTGTAAAAGCTTTGCGGAGTTCCGGTACATTTCCCAACTCTTCCGGCACAGACCTTAACGTCCGAGCTGTTTTCATGAAATATATCCACTTATCAGTCAGAGTCTCTAATTCTGCTAAAGTCTTGTCAAATTTGGGCAACTCAACAAAAACAAATTCTAATTCATCCGCCAAATAATTGACCAATTTTTTTTTCTTTGATACAAAACCGCGAAATTACTGTGTCCAGATGCTCAAACATTGGGAAATCTGTAATCGTCAAGGCAATCACGGGATTTAATAGGTTGTAGTTTTCTCCGCTTTTCAATTGCACTGAGTAAGCTTTTGTAGCATTGTAAAAATTCGTTTTTCAAAGGATTCTACATTCAATACCTGCATTTCAATGATCGCAGTTTTGCTACCACTAATTTTAGCTTTGACATCCAAGTAAGTATCTTTGAATCCTTTAATTTTGGTAGCTAAATAAGGGTCAAGAATTTCTAAATATTCGATGACTGGCTGCGCTTCGTAGAGGATGGGATTTAAGAAGCTAATCAAAATATCTTTGCTGTCAGCAGAGCGGAAGATTTTTTAAAAGGCAAAGTCGGTTTTGGGGTTAATAAAATTCATGGCTTTTTCAATTTATTAGAGCTTGAGAGGTTGAGGTTAGAGTTATTTAATTATTTAACTATCATACAATTTTCTAGGTTGGAGTCGCGGACGATCGCCCCAACCGACATCACCCAAATAGGGATCGTGCGCCCGACAGCAGTCGCCCTGAGCAATCATGGCTTCGACAAAAGTTCCAGCGCCCAGTCCGCCCCTAGGTGAGTCAACGTAAAATCTAAAATCAGCCCTACGCCCTTGGTGATTTTTCCCAGAAAGCTAACTCAGGAACGTTTCGCGAAGCGTAAAGTCATGGTAAACATAGCACCTCAAGTCTGCTAAAAAAAACAGCTATGAAGTTTGTCTGCGTTCTATCCACTCAACGGTTGCTTTCTGCTGGTATCGCATTGCTCGCTGCGATCGAGTGTGGCGCGTGGCTCGCTCCAAATGCGGCGCGGGCAAAAGCTCCTGGGGAAAATTATTCGTCTGTGTCGCCGAAAATCCTCGCTAGTAACGATGTTAATTGCAATGGGGCGCGATCGCCCGAAACTAGCTGTCGAGTAGGCGGTTTGTTCGTCAAAACTCCCAATACGACTCAAGAACAAGTCTTTCCTCTCAAGCAGACTGAAGTTAAAGCCAAAATTGCTGGCAATATCTCCCGCGTAGAAGTTGTTCAGAAGTTTGAAAATCCTTTTCCCGAACCTATAGAAGCTGTTTATATATTTCCTTTGCCCGACGAAGCGGCAGTGGACGATATGGAAATTAAAATAGGCTCACGAATTATTAAAGCTGATATCAAACTGCGCGAGGAAGCTTTGGAAATTTACGAACGAGCCAGAAAGCAAGGCCGGACTGCTGGTTTGTTGGAACAAGAACGTGACAATATTTTTACTCAGTCTCTCGCTAATATCAAACCGGGAGAAAAAATTGAAGTTACGATTCGCTACACCGAAAGTCTCAAGTTTGCCGGCGGCGATTACGAATTTGTGTTTCCAATGGTGGTAGGGCCGCGCTATATTTCGGGAAATACGATCCCCCCCAACCCCCCCTTAGCAAGGGGGGGCTATAGTTCTGGTGCCGATCGCATTAACCCGCCTGTTTTGCCTCCGGGAACACGATCGGGTCACAATATCGCTGTTTCGGTAGAAATAGATGCCGGAGTTGCGATCGGCGATGTCCGCTCTACTTCCCATCAAATTACAACTGACCGCAGCGGCAATATTGTACAAGTCCAATTAGCCAATTCTGACACAATTCCCAATAAAGATTTAATTCTGCGCTATCGAGTCGCGGGCGAAAATACTCGCGCAACTATTTTGACTCAATCAGACAAGCGGGGCGGTCATTTTGCTACTTATTTGATTCCGGCTTTAAACTACAAAACTAATGAAATTGTACCCAAAGATGTCGTGTTTATGATGGATACTTCCGGTTCTCAACAGGGCGAACCGCTGGCAAAATCTAAGGAGTTGATGCGCCGCTTCATTCAAGGGCTGAATCCCAACGATACTTTTACTATTATTGATTTTGCAAACACTGCACAAGCGCTTTCAACAACTCCTTTAGCAAATACTACCGAAAATCGACAAAAAGCAATTAATTATATCGAAAAGTTGCAGGCTAACGGGGGCACTGAACTGCTTAACGGTATTCAAACAGTTATGAATTTTCCGGCGGCGGCAACGGGAAGGCTGCGGAGTATTGTACTAATTACTGACGGTTACATTGGTAATGAAAATGAAGTGCTGGCTCTGGTTCAGCGGAGTCTGAAACCGGGAAATCGACTTTATAGTTTTGGTGTCGGCGGTTCTGTGAATCGGTTTTTGATTAACCGTTTGGCGGAAATGGGAAGAGGCACGTCTCAGGTAATTCGTCAAGATGAACCGTCGGCAGAAGCGGCAGAAAAGTTTTTTCGTGAAATTAATAGTCCGGTATTGACTAATATTCAAATTAGTTGGGAAGGCATGGGGGAAAAACCGCAGATTTATCCGATCGCACCCCCAGACTTGTTTGCGAGTCAGCCACTGGTTTTGTTTGGCAAAAAGACCGATCGATCCCCCGGCCAACTTCGCATCCGCGGCACTCTTGCAGGTGGCAAAGCTTACGAGCAAGTTTTACCTGTTAATTTTGCTAAATCTGGCGGGCGGCAGCGGGAGTCAACTTCAGTCGCAGCAGGCGCTACGGATTTTGGCAATCCCGCGGTAGCTCAACTTTGGGGGCGATCGCGCATTAAAGATTTAATGAATCAAATGTTTGGTGGTGAGACTAAATCTCTGGTGGAAGCTGTGACTAATACTGCTCTGACTTATCGCTTGCTGTCGGAATACACGGCTTTTGTGGCTGTGAGCGAAGAAGTGCGAGTCGAACCTGATGGATCTCGTCACCGCGTGCAAGTGCCTGTGGAATTACCGCAGGGTGTCAGCTATGAGGGTATTTTCGAGTCCGAGGCGGCTGAGCCAACTAGAGGCGGCTCTCCCAGCATTACCTCGAATCGCCACTCGGCACCTGTGAGTCCACCTCCTGCTATGCCGCGGCAGCGAACTTACGGTGAGTTGCCAGCCCCGAAGCCTTTGGCTTATCGCATCCAAGTAGTTAGCGCCGAAGGGTTGGATGCCGGGGCGATCGCCGCTTTGACTCAATACCTGCAATCGCTTAATCTCCCGGCGGGGGTTAGCGGTGAAACGGTGTGGGAGTTATCGGTACAAGACGGCCGTGTTGCCCGAGTGGCGATAGATACTCAAACCTCGACGCTGCAAGCAACAGACGCCGTAGAGACTCTCAAGAGATCCCTGAGTTCCTGGCAACCTCCTGCAGGGTTCAAAGGCACGCTGCGCCTGAAGTTGCGAATTACGGTCGATCCTTAAGCAATGACTATCTATATCAAGAAACATTAACTTTTACTTCAAAAATACCGAAAGCGCGATCGCTACCCCGTGGAAGATATAAAATCTTTATTAAGAGATTGCCTTTAAACAGAAAGTGATGTTAATGAAATTTATACCGTTTGAGGCAAACGCTAAAACAGTTTCCTTTCTGAAACAGTTTCCTTTCTGAAACAACCTTAACAGTAAAGATTTCTGGATCGAAACCCCCAATCATAGAAGGTATGATGCCCTATGGAAGTTAGTGAACTGCTCAACAATTACGAAAAAGGACAAAGAGACTTTACTGGAGCCGATCTCAGCGGGAAAAACCTCAGCGGAGCAATCTTAATCGGAGTCAACCTTTCGCAAGCTAATCTTTCCGGGGCGAACCTCAGCAGGGCGTTTCTCACCAAAGCAACACTCAACGATGCACAGATGCAAAGAACAAATCTGACTTTTGCCAAAATGGGCGAAACCCAACTTTCAGGTGCAGATTTGACAAAAGCTAATTTGAGTGGAGCTTTTTTGGTAAAAGCAAAATTGCCCAGAGTAAGGTTAAGCGGCGCAACTTTAACTAGCGCAAACCTGCGGGGCGCTGTATTGTGGAATGCTAATTTGTGCAGCGCCGACTTGCAATTAGTTAACTTGCTGGGCGCGAATCTGACGGCAGCTAATTTTAACTGGGCCAACCTTTACGGTGCAAGGCTCAATAGTGCAAAACTTTTTGGAGCTCAATTAACCGGAGTCAGTCTGCGGCGAGCGCAGTTGACAGGGGTGAATCTCTGCGGTGTAGATTTAAGCGGCATTAACGTGAGCGAAGCTAAACTCATGGGAGCTAATTTGGAAGGCTCGAATTTGGTGGGGGCGAATTTCAGCGCGGCTCAGTTGCGTGGGGTGAAGTTGGCGGGTGCAAACTTAACCGGCGCTAAGTTGAGGGGAAGTTGTTTGAGAGGGGCAAATCTGAATTGGGCAAAGTTGTGTCAAGCTGATTTGATGGCTGCAGATTTGAGCGAGGCGACGTTAGTAGGAGCTAATTTAGATAATGCTTTGTTGGCGGGAGCTATTTTGCCGGAATCTACTAGGCGCTATTTTTCTTTAGCTGGGGCTGGCAGAGTCAATTCTTGGGAAGTGACGGAAATTAAAAATGGGTAATGGGAAAGGGGGAATTTGGAAGTGGGGAATTGGTAATTGCGTATCTGAATTGGGTTTTTGAGCGGGCATCCCGCCCAACCCCTACTCCCCCCAATAATTTCCTCCAACTTGACTGTAAAATTTAGATGCGACACGATCGATTAAATCCGGTAACTAGAATTATTAAAAGTGGTAGATATCCTCGCCGGAAAGGGCATTGCCCTGTAGCTACAAAGAATTACGCTCAAGGTTTTCTGTTGAAATCAATTCTTTAATCTCAAATCTAAAATCGCTATGACTGTTAATTTTGGGGTGGTGCTGGTAACTGTGGCATCGGAGGCGGAGGCGGAGAATCTCGCTAAAAATTTAGTTGAACACAAGCTGGCTGCTTGTGTGAGTTTGTCGCCAATTCGCTCTATTTATACTTGGCAAGGCGAGATTCATGCCGGGTCAGAGTGGCAGTTGGTGATTAAAACTGATATGGCTAAATTTGAGGCTTTAAAAACAAAAGTTCAGGAACTCCATTCCTATGAAGTTCCCGAAATTATTGCTATTCCTATTATCGCTGGCAGTGATGCTTATCTCAATTGGCTGGGACAATCTTTAAGTTTGTAGTCAAGACTTTAGTCCTAAAGTGTCAAATGAAGAGGGACGAAAGCCCCTACTACAAATGGTCAGGAACCTAGGAATTATGACTGGTAGGGCCAATGACGCCGATTTTGTGGCGAAAACTTAGTTCGCCGCCGAACCAGCCTGTAATGCCCAGCAAGGTTGCAACGACGATCGATATTGCTAAACCTGTATATACGATCGGCTCAGCCGGATTACCTTGTCGCAACACCAGGTTAATCAGGGTAAGTACCATAACCGCCACATTGCCGCCCATGTGCAACCAGCCAGCACTGCGCTCGCGCACTCTTTTAACTTTGAAAAAATCTAAAAAGCCCGTGATTGCTGCCAAAATCCCCGCTGCAAAACCGACACCCATCAGCCAAACCGAAGCTCTCGCCCAAAACGGATCGCTTGTGAGCCAATAACCGATGTCCGTGCCCGCGGCTCCTACTAAAAAGGCGACCGGAAAGATGACGATGATGGGGTGGATGGGATGGCCTGCAACTGAAAGCGTACTCGTAATGCCGGCGTCACGATACTCTCTGTCGTCACTTTCTAGAATCGGCGGAATATTCGGATAGGGGGTACTATTTCTTTGATTTGTTTCCATGATTTCTAGCGATTAATTTTGTACAAAAAAGCCGTTTTTATTGGATTGAACTTAATCCCAAATCCGCTCGCCATTTTCGTCAACGCGGGCCTGCCGAATTACGTCAGAAATTTCGTCGGCGTCTTTGACGTGGTGCAAAGCTTTCTTTTCCCCATCGGGTTCTTCTACGATCACATAAGTTGGAACTGTAACAACATCGCCCGTGATGTCTGGCACGTGGTCTACCGCCAGTTGCTGGGCTTTTTCTTCGATGCTTTGCGGTTCGTCGGAAATGCGATCGCCCGGATTGACAGTGCGTTCCATATCTTTGCCTGGTTTGTCGATACTCATAAAAACCTCTCTGGTATTTCTAATTTTTTGCTGACTCTAATTCCTACTATTGAACGAAAAATATCTCTACGCAAACATCTCCCGACGGGTGGAAGTTTCAGTTATGCCGATCGCAGGCAGCCTCTTCCTGTAGGTAGAGGTTTTTCGGCTGGTTCGGAAAAAAACCTAAGCTAAAATCTAAGCATGATATTTTCCTTCCCTTTGAGTTGCCCATGAAAAGTTACGATTGGATTGTTGTCGGCGGTGGCATTACAGGTGCATCACTGAGTTACGAACTGGCCAAAAAAGGTTTTGTTGTGCTGCTTTTGGAACGAGATGCTGCCATGCAAAATGCTACTCGTTTTAGTTATGGTGGCTTGGCTTATTGGTCGGGGACGACTGATTTAACTCGCCAATTGTGTCAAGAAGGTATCGAACGCCACCGCAATTTATCGGCGGAATTAGATGCTGATACTGAGTTTCGCGAGTTGGATTTGTTGCTGACAATTGATGCGGGCAATGATGCCGAAAAAGTGGCGGCTAATTACGCGCATTTTGCGATTGTTCCGCAGCTTTTGAGTGTTGCAGAAGCTGGCGAGTTGGAACCTTTGCTGAATAAAAGTGCGATCGCCGGAGCTCTGACTGTGCGCCACGGTCACATTTCGCCGAGTGCCACAAATAAAGCTTATTGTCAAGGGTTTCTCCGGTTGGGAGGAACTATAGAATTTGCTGAAGTAATTGGGTTTATAGAAGAGGGAAACCGGATTTCGGGAGTCAAGACGGCGCAGGGAATTTATCGCTGTGAAAATACTGTGGTTTGTGCTGGAGGTTGGAGTCGGAGTTTGCTGAAGGTGGCTGGTGTTTCTGTGGGAGTTTATTTTACTCGCACCGAGATTTTGGAAACTGCACCTGTGGATTTGAAACTCAGGACTTTGGTGATGCCTGCGGTATTAAAACGTTTTGAATTGGAAGCTGAATCGAGTAGAATTGAGGTGGATTTTCTTTGGGATGAACCTGGTAAAGAGTTGCTGTCGCCGATTTTAGATTCGGGTGCAATTGGGTTTAATGATGGCAGTTTGCGGATCGGGCAATTGTCGCGCACTTTGAGCGATTTGAATGCTAAAGTCGATCGCGAAACCAGCGAAACGGCAATTCGTGCCGGAATCCGCAAGGTTTTGCCCGATTTGGCAGGTTTACCGGCAACTTGGCACGAGTGTAGTGTGGCATTTAGCGCTGATAATTTGCCTGTAGTAGGGCCGATTGCCGATCGCCCTGGATTGCACGTTTTTTCGGGTCTCAGCAATCCTTTGGTGATTGTACCTGCTTTGGCTGAGCGATTTGCGAATGCGGCGGGGGGAGAAGAAGATAGGGCGATCGGGCTTTTGTCTCCCAATAGATTTATCGCAGAAGGAAGAAGGAAGAAGGATAGATGACTAATGACTAATGACTACTGACTACTGACTAAAAAAGGCAGCGCGACAATAAATGTAGTACCTTTGTCGATCGCACTTTCCACGCTTATTGTACCGCCGTGCAGGTCAACTATGTGTTTGACAATGCAGAGTCCCAGACCCGATCCTTTAATCTTGCCTACATTAGCACCCCGTTCAAACTGCTGAAATAGTTTTCCTTGATATTCCGGTGTCATTCCAATTCCCTCATCTCGAACGCACAAAATTATTTGTTCGTTTTTGCAGCTTAAGTCTAAACATATATTGCCACCGTTTGGAGAATATTTAATGGCGTTTGAAAGCAGATTAGTCAGAAGGTGGTGCAGTAGTTTAGCATCGAGATTGGCGTGCAGCGGATTTGTGTGACTGCGGAAATGTACTAGGTGTTTGTCGGTGATGATAGGTTGCAGTTCTTCTAAAATAGACTTGCATAAGTCCGTAGCATTGATCTGATTTAAATTTAAGGAGATTTTACCTGATTCTGCTTTGCTAAGCATTAAAATATCTTCCAGCAAACTACTCATATTACTGACGGCTTTTTTAATGCGATCGACATTTTTATTGGTAGTTCCGGGGGTTTTATTCAATTCGCTATCTTCTAGCATTTCAGCCGATAACTGTATAGTAGTTAAAGGAGTGTTTAAATCGTGGTAAGCCATTGAAATAAAGCGCGCTCTATTTTCGCTTTTTTCTGCGGCTAATGCCATTATTTTTTTTAGACTAACTGCTTCTTGATGTTTGCTCAGCGCTATCTTGATTGTGGCGTGTAGTTCTCTTTGCTTAAAAGGTTTGAGGAGGTAGCCGTAAGAGCCAGTATTTTCGGCTCGCTGCAAAGTTGCGTCGTCGGCATAGGCAGTTGTATAGATAATTGGGATATCTAATTCTTGATTAATTATTACTGCTGTTTCTATGCCGTCAATGTCGCCTTTGATGACTATATCCATTAATATTAAATCAGGTTCCAATTCGCCGGCGCGATGAATGGCATCGGCTCCTGAAGAGACAATGCCTGCGATTTGATATCCTAAATTTTCTAATTTTTGGGCTAAACTTTTAGCAATTAAGAGTTCGTCTTCGACAATCAAAATATTAATTGCTTTTTCGGCCACATCCATAATTTTAAAACCTTTGGCAGTAGTTTAATTCATGAAATTTCAGGTGAAATGCTGTGCCAGTTTGTGTTAACAGTTCGATGCTTCCTTCTAACTGCTCAGTTAAAGTACAGACAACTTGAAAGCCCATTGAGTTAGTTTTCCGAAAATCTAAGTTTCGAGGAAAGCCGATGCCGTTATCCTTAACTAAGAGGTTGATTTCTCCATCGTCAGTTTGATAACATTCTACACTAACTGTACCACTCGTGGCATCAGGAAAAGCGTGTTTGAGCGTATTTGAAACCAATTCATTGGCAATTAAACCGCAGGGAGTAGCGGTTTCAAGATTTAGGGAAATTGGCTTAGCTAATACCTGCAACTTAATTTGGTTGTTGCTAATATTATAAGAGTGAAACAAGTTACTTACCAAATCTTCAAGATATTCGCCAAAATTAATTTGCGCTAAGTTAGTCGATCGGTACAGTTTTTCGTGAATCAGAGCCATAGAATAAAGGCGATTCTGACTTTCTTCAAACATTTTGCTTACTTGCGGGTCGGCAACTGTGTTCGATTGCAATTCTAACAGACTGGCAACTACGCAGAGGTTGTTTTTGACGCGGTGGTGAATTTCTTTAAGCAAAATTTCTTTTTCTCTGAGGGAGTTTTTCAAATTTGCTTCCGCTTGTTTGCGGTCGCTCAGTTCAGCTTGCAGTTGCTGGTAAAGTAGAGATTGCTGAATAGCGATCGCTAATTGATTCACCAACTGGTGAAATAAATTGATTTCCCATTCTAGCCACTCACGAGGACGATCGCATTGGTGGGCAATCAGCAATCCCCAAAGTTCGCTGTGCTGAATAATCGGCACTACTAACTTTGCCCTAACTTCAATCTGTTTCATAAACTCCGCCACACAATCTGTAAGGAAGGGAGAATCTAGTTCAGAGATCGCAGAAATTCGCCCTTGCAAATAAAGCTGATAACTTTCAGGCGGAAAAACCTCTTCGCCAAAATATCTATCCACGAGTTGGCTGCATCCTTCTGCCACCGCTTCAGCAATGACTCTGCCGCCGGTTTTGGGTAAAAGTTGATAAACCAAAACTCGATCGGCTAATAATACTTGCTGGAGTTCGGCAACCGTAGTGTTGAGAATTTCCTCTAATTGCAAAGACTGGCGGACGCGACGGGCGATCGCCTCGACGAGCCGTTCTCGCTCGAACTGCTGCTGCAGCGCTATTTCTGCGTATTTAGAATTGGTGATATCGGCGGCGTAACCAATAATTTCTATCGGAATGCTCCTGCTGTCAACCAATAGTTTCAGTTCCGTCCGCAGCCAGCGGTAAAGTCCGTCTCGGTGCAGAAAGCGGTACTCGCAAATGCAATTTTCGCCCTCGGACAAATTAGAAAAGTTTGCTAAAAATTGGAGCCGCTCTTCAGGGTGAATCCGGCTCGACCAAAATTTAGAATCTGCTAACAGTTCTTGGGGATCGTAGCCCATGATTGCCTTAACGTTGTCGCTAATGTAAGTAGTACAAAAATCTCCCGTGGGTGCGGCAGTAAAAATTACTGCAGGATTAGAAGCCAGTAAAAATTGCAGGCGTTCTTTTAATTGCTGAAATTCCATTTCTGCCCGCTTACGATAACTGATATCTTCGATCGCCCCCATGCTGTAGAGAGGAATGCCCTCGCGATCGCGGATCAGCGTCACCGTCAAGTTTGCCCACATCAGCTCGCCATTCTTCTTAATCAAGCGTTTTTCCGTTTGTAAACGAGAAATATTGCCGCAGATCAACTGCTTGACTTCCTCTACATCTGCTTGTAAATCTTCTGGATGCGTGAGTTCAGTAAAAGTCATGCTAGCCAACTCCGAATCGCTGTAGCCCAACATCTGGCGGTGAGCTTCATTCACTTTGATCGTGCGGTAGTCGCGCACGCTTGCCAAACCAATCGCGATCGGAGCATCGTCAAATAAGTTGCGAAACTTTTCCTCGCTCTTTTGCAGTGCAGCTTCTGCCTGTTTGCGAGCGGTAATGTCTCGGGCGACCCACATCACCCGATCGAGATCCAGCGGCGAAATAGTGGCATCAAACCAGAATAACTTGCAGCCAATTTCCATGCTGTATTCAACTCTGTGAGTTTGCCTAGATGCTAAGGTTTGGCGAATGTGACCCAGGGCAAAATTAGCTTCCGCTTCTGGGAAGATTTCGGCGAGGGTTTTGCCCAGCACTTCAGGAGCAGGTTTGTACAGCAGTTGGGGAGCAGTGGGGGCGATTTTGAGGTAGCGGCCGCTTGCGTCGAAAACCAGGACAATATCCGTCATCGCGTTAAACAGCGCCAGCAGTTCGGCTTCGGAGTTTTGAAGTTTTTCTTCGGTCAATTTGCGATCCGTAATGTCGGTGTCAGTGCCAGTCAGGCGGAAAGCCTTGCCAGAAGCCGATCGGATCGCGCTGCCGCGGGCAAGTATCCAGCAGGTGCTGCCGTCTTTACGCACCATCCGGTGTTCTACTTCATAAATTTCTGTTAAACCCTCTAGATAAGCATTTACTGCTTGGGCGACTGTAACTCGATCGTCGGGATGAACGTGAGATGCCCAATTTTCCATGCGGTTAGGAATCTCTGCGTCTTGATACCCCAACAAAGCTTTCAAAGACGGAGCAATATAGATTTCGTCGGTTTCCAAATTCCAGTCCCAAACCCCCACTTTGCCGGCCGATACTGCCATTTCGTACCATTGTGTCCGCTGCTGCACTCGCAGTTCTAACTCTGCATTGAGCTGCTGCAAAGCGATTTCTGCTTGTTTGCGATCCGTGACATCCCTGCCTGCAGCTTGATACTCGACGATTTGTCCGCTCTCGTCGAATATCGCCCGATCGATCCACTGGTGCCAGCGAATTTCCCCGCTCGGCAAAATTACTTGGTGCTCGCAGGTAAAAATAGGGTTGTCGGGAGACACAGAAGTATATTGCTGTTGAAAAATTTCTCGGTCTGCTTCTGGCAGCAGGGACATGAAGCATTTGCCGAGTAAGTCGAACGCCTGCAGGCCGAAATAACGGCAGTAAGCTTGATTGACAAAAGTTATTTTACCGTCTGGGAGGTAGCGGCAAATCAGTTCGGTTTGGTCTTCCACAATCGCCAGGTAGCGCGCCTCGCTTTGCCGCATGGCATTTTCGGCATTTTGGCGATCGCTGACTTTTTCGAGTTCACAATTGCCCTCTAACAGTTCGCATTGTTCCTGGAGTTTTGCCACTTCTTGATGCAGTGCCTCGATCCAGCTATACATTGCTGGGCGAATCCTTTTTTCGCTAACTATACCTACTGGCTGACCCCGTTCATCTACAATTGGCAAGCAATCGATCGAGTATTGACAAAATAGCTTGAATGCGGTAGTAAGATCTGTAAATTCTGATTCTTGTAAGACAATTAAATTCCGCGTCATTGCCTCGGCAACTTTCATGCCTTGCCATCCGTATTCGGAGGCGGCTAAGTTCAGCACATCTTCCGGGCTTAGCAGTCCGACTAGCTGATTTTCATCGACAACTAAGACGCAATTAATCGATGCTTGTACAGTTTCGTTTGAGTCGTGAAATGCAGGTGAATTAGGCATTGGACAAGGGTAGCTCGTCCGACGCATCAGGGCGATCGCCTCTGCGAGCGAAGTTGAGGACCCAACCGTTGCCGGGTGGCGATCGACAGCTTCGTCGGGCGATCGTAAATTGGCCGACAAATTAGCAAGTTGCATTAGTCTTGGTCAAAAAGAATTGTTAATTAACTTTAGCAATACTTTTAGTCATCAGCCAGAGGACTTATGACCGATGAGCTGCCTTATTTTATACCACCAATAAGCAGATAAGTTTTCATTTCCCCTTTGCCTTTAACTTCAATCATTCCTCGCTCCTGAAACAAATATTTGTGTCCCAATAAATTATAAGTAGTTTCGCTCACTTGAATCCGCCAAGGTAAACCGTGAGATTCCATGCGGGAAGCAATATTTACCGTGTCGCCCCAGAGATCGTAAATAAACTTCTTTATACCAATTACTCCTGCAACAACCGGGCCGCTGTGAATGCCGATACGGATGCTAAAATATTGATTATGCCTAGCATTAAATCGGGCTATTTCAGCTTGCATATCTAGGGCCATTTGGGCGCTCGCATCTGCGTGGTCTGCCCTGGGTTCAGGGAGTCCTCCTACTGCCATGTATGCGTCCCCGATGGTCTTAATTTTCTCTAAACCGTGCCGTTCGCACAAAAGGTCGAATCCTGAGAAAATCTTATTTAGGATCTCCACAAGGTCGATCGGATTCATGACAGCAGACAAAGCAGTAAACCCCACAATGTCGGCGAACAAAACAGTCACTTCCGGAAAGTATTCGGCAATAGTAGTTTCGTTTTGCTTGAGGCGTTCTGCTATTGCCTTGGGCAAGATATTTAACAGCAGCTTTTCTGATTTTTCTTGTTCTTCCCACAACGCATCTTCTGCTTGCTTGCGTTCCGTAATGTCGTGGTAACTCCAGACTCTCCCGATAATTTTATCTCCCAGCCGCTGCGGTTGCGAATAGCGTTCAAAAAACCTGCCGTCTTGAAATTCCAACAAATCGTAACTTTCGGCTTCTGGCTGATCGTAAAGCGATTCTATTCTCTCTTGGAATGCTTGGGGGTCTTTGAGTTGGTTTAGGACAAAGGCGATCGTTGTGGCGTCGTCTCGCAGCGCCATCACTTCGTTAGGTATGCGCCACATTTCCACAAATTCTCGATTGAAAGTGACTATTTTTCCGCTCCTGTCAGTAGCTAAAATACCGTCCGCAGTTGAATCAAAAGTTGCTTGCAGTAAGGACACAGATTTTGCTAGGGCGTCTTCGGCCATTTTTCGAGCAGTAATGTCTCGCAAAATAGCGCGAATAGCTACTAGCGAACCTGCGGCAAATTTACAGCTCATGCTGCCTTCTAGCAAAATTTTGTCGTGATATTTAGTAATAAAAATTACTTGAATAGAGTCTGGATATAATGTATTTTCCTTAGCAGTTTTATTGCTAATTGCTTGGTACAATATGTCCAGAGACTCTGGGGAACTGTTCGGATGAATGATATCAAAAACAGTCATTTGAGCAATTTCTGCTTCGGTGTAGCCCAGAGTTTCCCGCCAAGCTCGATTTACATACAAAAAATGACCGTCTGCTCCTATACTTTGAATTAAGTCAGTAGCATTTTCAAATAAGTCTCGCAGTTGTTCTTCGCTTTCCCGCAAAGCTATTTCCGCTTGTTTGCGCTTGATAAATTGACCGAGTTGGCTGCCGATGTTTGCCATTATCTGGAGCAATTCTTCATCAAAACACTGTACTTCGCGGCTGAAGAAAATCATCACACCCAACACAGACTTTGCAGAATTTTCAGGGTCGTAGTCGCCCCAAATTGGGAAACCAAAAGCTCCGTGCAGTCCTTCTTCAGCAGCGATTTCGCGGCGCATACAACTGTCGCTTTTTGCGACATCGGCAATCCACTGAGAGGAACCGCTGGCCCAAACGAAACCGGGTAAACCTTCGCCAAACGCACAAGTCATTTGTTCGGTAAATTCAGCAAATTTGGGGAGAGCAACTGAGCGTTTTGTCCAACTGGCGACGCAGCGAAGCAAATTGGGGTCGGAAACCGCAGTTATTCTCTTAGTTTCTGACAGCAGTTTTTCCCCAGCTTCTGGCATCCAAAGTTCGACGGTATCCCATCCCAAGCTGTCGCAAATTACAGGGAGAATTGCTGCTATAGCTTTTTTGATTGTTTCGGAGGCCGACAGGATGCGAGTGGTGATGTACTGAGTTAATTGTCGCTTGCGGGCCCGGTGTCTATCTGTGACATCGCGGCCGATGTACACGAAATCTTGAAGGGCGGGCCCAGAGCCAGAAACGCCTTTAATATCAGTCGAAATCGCCGTACAGGAAAACGAAACTGTGAGCTTTTCTCCGGTTTTTGCCGTGCAAATTACTTCGGCGTTAGTTTGCAATTGTTGAGGCTCCTGGCGGACTGCTTGCAAAGAGGAGCCAAAAGCAGCAAGAGCGTCTATTTGCTGGCCGACTAATTCTGATTCGCTGTAACCGAACAAATCTTGAGCCGCTTGATTGACTTTTTTAATCTTTCCCGAGGCTGTTGTTACCAACAAAACTTCGGCCATTGAAGTAATAATTTTTTCAACATAATTATTAGTAGCCGCTAACGTACTCAATAAAATATCCATTTCATTGGTAGCTTGCACTAGAGTTTGTTCTAAAGCCATCCTGTCGGTTACGTCCTCAAAAAATATAATTAATCTCTGATAATTCTCGTCATTGGTGAACTCGACGATATACATATCAAAATAAAGCCGCGAACCGTTTCCTAATAGCCGCGTGATTGCTTTTAATTCATAATTTGGCAAACGATTTTCAAAAATATCGATTAAAATTTCTTCAGTTCCCACTAATTCTGGAAAAGGAATGCGGACATCGTTGCCGGCGACTACTTCGTCGGGAGAGTCGGCAAACCGCTGCACTTGCGGAGAGATTTCTTGGATTAAAAAATTTTTATCCAGTGCTAGGTACTCCAAGTGGTGGGGAACTAACAGTTTTTTTAACAAGGTTTTCATGTGAGCTTTTTAGTAGTGAATGCGCCCTGTATATGGAATTATCGAAAATCCATCTATTTATCTCTGTTTCTCAAATGGAATTCTGACTATAAAGGTAGTGCCTGACCCTATCTGGCTGGAAAATTTGATTTGACCTCCGTGCAAATCTACACACTGCTTGACTATGGATAAACCCAGTCCTGTACCTGGTATTTTTCCGACATTTTTGGCTCGATAATAAGATTCAAAAAGTTGTTCTTGGTCTTCGAGAGGAATGCCAATGCCTGCGTCTTTAATTTTAAATGTAGCTTCTTTATTATTCTGACAACTTAATTCAAAATAAATATGGCTGTCGAGGGGCGAATATTTGATAGCATTTGACAGCAAATTTGTCAAGATGTGCCGCAGCAATTTTGGATCTAGTGCGGGCAACTGTTGCGTTTCCTGCGACTCGTTATCATTTTTTTGCGCGG
Organism: Microcoleus sp. Pol12B3; assembly: GCF_036701355.1. Lineage (NCBI taxonomy): Bacteria > Bacillati > Cyanobacteriota > Cyanophyceae > Oscillatoriales > Microcoleaceae > Microcoleus > Microcoleus sp. Pol12B3. The sequence goes on along the minus strand of NZ_JAUBQS010000007.1, from coordinate 128,256 downwards.
GCGTAACTAATTCTTGATAAGTAAAGTTAATTGTATGATTTTTTCCATAACTAATTTTAATTGATTCTACTAACTCACTGCAAAAGTTTTTTAAGTCAACTGGTGCGGGATAGAATTCGAGTTTTCCGGCTTCGGCGCTGCTGAGCAACCGCAGATCATCTAATAGCTGAGCCATTTGTTGAGATGCTGATTTAACGTGTTGCAGGTATTTTTGTTTTTCCGCGTGGGTGATTTCGTCGCCGTAGTCTTGGAGGATTTTAGTAGCAAATAATACTGTACTTAGAGGATTGCCAAATTCGTGAGCAATCATCGAGAAAAAACGAGATTTTACCTGTCTGAGTTCTTGCTCTTTTGCCAAAGAGCCGCGAATTTCTATTTCTTGTTGTTTGCGTTCTGTGATGTCCCTGCCTATATAAATGAAATCGTAAAGTCCCTCTAGTTCGGTCTGAATTGCTGAACAGGAAAATTCTACCCAAATTTCTTCTCCTGCTTTAGTAGTGCAGACTATTTCTAGTTCTCTACGCAGCTCTTTCTGAGACAAAATATAGCGGTGGCGAGCTTGGTAAATTAATGTGTCTTCGAGTAATATTAAAGACAGGGGTTTGCCGATCAATTCTGCTTCGCTATACCCAACTAACCATTGGGCAGATTGATTGATTGTTTTGATAGTTCCTAATGTTGTTGTCACCAACAAAGCATCGCCCATCGACCGAATAACTTTATCTATATAGTCTTTAGAAGCGGCTAAGGCACTAACCAAAAGATTAGCTTCATTCGCCCTCTGAATCAACGATTGCTTCATCACCATCTTTTCGGTGGTATCTTCAATCAAAATTAGCAATTTACTTGGCACATCTTCTTGTTCTTCTTCATATTTGATAGCCAACATATCAAAGTATAAAGGGCGGTTCGGGTCGGTAAACCGAGCGATACCTTTGACTTCAAAACCCGGCAGCCGTCCCATAATGATAGACATAAGGATATTTTCAATGCCAATCAGTTCGGGAAAACTCAGGCGAGCATCTGCACCGGGTATAGCATCGCCTGGAATATCGGCATAATGCTGCACTTCTGCAGAGATTGCCTGAATGATAAAATGGTGATTGACTATAAAATACTGTGTTTGTCGCGGGCCTAACAGCTTTCTTAACAGTGGATTCATAATTGTTCTACCATTGTGTAAGCTAGTTTATAGAAAATTTCGTCAACGTCTTTGCCTGTTTTAGCAGATGTCGTGTAAACTGCTATTACTTTGTCTTGACATATCGAATGGGATATTTCCACTAGCAGCGCCAATTTTTCCTCGTCAATCAAGTCTACTTTGTTTAAAGCGACGATTATCGATCCTTTAGGATTGACTGAAGAAAAAAGCTGAATGTGTTCGGAGATTCGCTCAACAGTTTCGGATCGGCTGACATCGGCAACGATTAAAACACCGCTAGCTCCCTGCAAGTAAGTCGGTGCAATTCCTTTGAATTTTGTATGCCCTTCTAAGTCCCAAATCAGCAACTTTGCAGTCACGTTTTCCCGCTGTTTTACCCCTTCTAATTCTACGATTTTGCTGGAAATTTTTACTCCCACGGTGGAGAGGTATTGGTCGCTGAATTGCCGATCGACAAAACGGCGGATCAGGCTGGTTTTGCCAACGCCAAAATCGCCGATCATACACATTTTTTTAGATATAGTAACTGACATAATTATTTACTGTTTATGGTCTTAGTTATTGGTTCAAATACCACGCATCTGCTTAAAAGTCGCGGTTGGTTGGGTTCCACGTCGGCAGGAGGATTGGGGATGCCAACCGTTTGGAGGCGCTTTGGGTCAGCACCCTGCCACACTAAAGCATCTCGCACTGCTGCGGCACGCCTCAGCGACAACTGTTGATTTGTAGCAATTTCCCCAGTTCGATCGCTGTGCCCAATTATCTTAATCTGTTTTTGAGGATATTGATCGATGAATTTTTTGACACTGGCGATGATTTCTCCGTATGTAGGGTCTAATGTTGTCGTTCCTGGCTGGAAGTAAATGCGGCTTGTAATTTTCAGCGGCTCTAATTTAATCGTACTGATGACCGACTGAACACCGGGAATTTGCTTCAGGGACTGAGCTATTTTCTGTGCATCTGCACCGTCTCTAACGGTACCCTCTACAGTCACTTTACGATCGCCATACCGACTAGAAATAGAAACGCCATCTTTCTGGTTCAAAACGGCAGTAATCCGCTGCACTTCAGCCGCAGTCAAAACTGGATCGGGGGGGACATCTACAGCTATAATTCTATTATCTAATTGCAATTTCGGTGCAGTTGATGCGGCTATTTTTGCAGCTTGTGCCCGCAATTCTTGATTTGGCAACTTACCGCTTAGCTTTAAAGTTTTGCCATCAACTGCAACATCTAAGCGGTAAACTGCTAATTCTGGAGTCGAGGCTAAAGCTGCGATGGCATTTGCTTCGAGGCGACGCTCAACGCTGCTGCGGTACTGATAAATTCCCCAAGGTACTAAGATTAAGCTCAAGGTGGCTAAACTGATAGCCGCTAGGGCGATCGGGGGTTTTGTTGATTTTTCCCTTTGCAGCGGGTCGAATAAACTTTTTATGTACGGGTGCAGGGACTCAGGTATAGTACCGGGATCGCCGTTAAACTCGTGAATTAATTTAGCATAATTAAGAATGAGATTAGTAACGGTTTGTCGCAGTTTGTTGATGAAAAAGTTTGGCGGTTCTCCTTTGATCACGACTGCCATGTAGCAATATCCCGCTACTTCTAGCAGAATTTTTGAGTCGCCGTATTCAATTTGATTTAGTTCGGAAGATTCTCCCGGCTGCACGATGCACTCGTTAACAAAGCTGCGAATAGCTGTGAGCATTCCTGCTACCATTTCTGATTCTAACTGGTAGCTTTCTGAGTTTTGAAATTCGGAAATTATCAAGCCTGATGCTTTGTGAATTAAGAATGCTGCTTGGACGGTAAAGGGTACTGATTCTTGGAGGATTAATTCAGCTTCGGAGACTCCTTGTACTTTGGAGCTAATTTTTCTCTTCAATCCTTCAACGCTGATGGCATTTGACACTTTTTCATTGATTGTCTTGATAGCTTCTGCCATGTATCGGGAAATTGTACTGCCAATTACGGGATAGAGGGCATCCACCATAGAGTCGCGTTCGAGTTTTATTTGGGCTGTAATCGCTTTACCCATTTCCGGGGCGAGGGCCTGGGCGATCGACTCTTGGTCGAGGCGAATTTGCTCTTTAATTGCCAGACCAATTTCTGGGGCGATCGCGCGAGCAATATCCGCTGGCGAATTGACTATTTGTTGAGCAAGTGCGTCGGGAAGCAGCTCAGCTATTGCCGCACTCATTGCCGACTTATTTTCCTGAGTTTTTGCCCTAATCACTTCGTCAATAATTGGCCCGATCGCCTTGACAACTTCTTCTCTGGAGTCGGCAATTTTGCGGCTGAGAATTTCTGCGATCCAAGGCAGCATCAACTCAATCAACTCTTGGGGCTCGTAGATTTGGTGCTCCAATTTTCCTAATTTATCGTCGATTGTTGCCATCAGGTGGCGCACCCCGGGCAAATCGTTTTCTGCCAGCAGATTTTTGACTTGCTCGATATCTGATATTTTTGAGCCGAAAATCAGATTTTGCAGCGTTTCCATCGCGCTGTCGGCTTGATTTAAATCTTGTTTAATTTGGCTTAATATTTCTGTAGGCTGCGATATCGCGGTCGGCTGTTCTACCAAGTTTGGCATCGATTGAAGCGAAGCTACCACCGGATCTAAATATGCAGTTTCTGGTGACTCTGAGACTGGGGAAACTATGAAGTCATTGGAAACTTCCGAGGATTTTGACTCGGTTGGGGGAAGGGAAACATTTTGGAAATGCCGATCGAACCCGTGGGATTTTTGACCCTGTACTTCCTGTAGAGAATCTTTCATTGTCAAGTTAGACAATTCTGCTACAGGCTGTGACTCCTCCTCCAAATCCGGCTGGGCGATCGCGGAAACATCTATAGTTTTAGCGGAGGAATAGTCTTTTTCCAGTTCTGAAGTGTTGAGTTTGTGAGTAGCGAATAGCAAACTTTTAAACTCGTCTGCAACAGGCGGGGAATCGCCAGACTCCGGTTGGCGAGAGCCAGTTTCGGGTACACTCGCTGCAACTTCCTCTGGCTCTTGCTCAGAAATACCTAACAAATCCATCAACCCGCAGAGGGCCCCTGCTTGATTATTTTCGCCACTGCTGTCATCCTCGGACTGTGCATTTTGCTGGTTGGAACCAGCAATAATTTTGAGATCGACTAACAGATTCAGCAAGGGTTCTAGCTGGGTTGCTGCATCGGCAGCGGACTCATCAGGTTGAGAAACAAAACCCTCTAACTCATTTTCGTCAGCCGGATTTTCTTTCGGTAAAGCCATGCGTTGTTATCCGTTATGGTGGCGCTCCGGCAACAGAAATTCGGTATTTAACTTATTATCCGCAACGCCTTTAAGTTCGGGGACAAATTCTGTTCCTTTGAGCCTCATGCCCAGTTCAAACAGAATTTCTGCCATGTCGTCTCTAGAAACTTTAACATCTCTGAGCATAGAAAAGCGACGGTCTAGCTCTTCAAAAACCTGTGTTTTCAAAGTGCGGGTTTCTTCAGATAGTCGCTCTCTGGTTTGGGAGAATTCGTCGCGAAGCGAACGGGTTTGATTGTCAATAGCCTCGTCGAGGGCTTCAATGCTGCTGGAGAATTTTCGGTTAACGCGATCGACTTGCTGACGGATGTCTGCGCTTTCTTCTTGGGTGTTTGAGGTGAGCGATTTAACTTTCTTTTCTAACGCATCAACGGCAGCCCTCATTTCTCCTGAAAGAACTGTTTTTACTTGTTCGATGCGAGTTTGCATATCTTGCTGCATCATGGACAAGTCGGAATCTATTTTATCGAAGCGATTGTCGTATTCTCTAAGCTGCGCTCCAAAAATTATATCGCGAATCTGGTCGATATTTCCCAGCCGTTCCCGCATTTCTTCTTTAGTTATTTCGGCCATGCTTGTACCTAGAATCTCCGGAGATTGTGAGTTTAAGAACTGTGCTAGTGATTTACTACCGTTGTTGGTGGCACTAGCTTTTGTGAGTGGGCGGGCTTTTATTTTTTGAACTCTCACCCCTGCGTCGGGGATGGGATTTTTTAGAGTCTTGACTCTAAATATCCTGAGATCCAAATTGTTGAGCCTGGTCTTGTCACCAAAAATGGCGATTTGCTATCCTTGGCTTGCAGCAAGCTCATAGAAGCGTAGATTTTGCTGCTATACAGCACAGCGGGGTAGGTTTTAATGTCTTGTACTGACATCTTCAATGATATCGCATCTTGACAGTGCCTCATACCACAGCGCTTGATCCCCGGCAAAAAGCGGGGCGCGCGCTCCACGTGCCCTTATATATAATATATAACTCAAAAGCTGCACCGATCGCTCGCCGATCGGCTCCCAGGGATGTTGCCTTTGAGCACTAAGCATTTACACACCCGAACTCTGCCCACTTTCCCCCTCGAAGCCTCTCCTCCTGGGATCGCCCAAAAATTCATAGGGCCCGATCGACAGCGATCAGACCCAATAATATGAGAACTTTGTTTTTTCTAACAAACGAGATGTGTTTCCGATTGAGAACTGTTACTTACTAGGGTTTACAACTTGTGCAGCTTTACTTTTAATCAGCAACGACAACTAAGTCTTACTTGACTGCGGTTTGGCTTGACTGCTCTATCGGCATTTCGCCACTATTTCAAGTTGTGTTCGTTTAATTTCTGCTGCGCCTGGGAATCTAGACCGGAGACACCATGCCTATATCCTTGAACTTTCTTTCTAAATATAGCGACCTCCTTTCTCTTTCTGTCCCGGTGTCTATTATTAAGTTAGCACGACCTTTCCGAGCAGTAAAGCACTATTTGCAAAACTTGATAGGTCTTTACATTACTAAGTATAATGATATGAATCTCCAAATAGATGTAAGTTAGCACTCACGCACTCCTAACCAACAAACCGGGTTTTTCTACCGAGATTGAGGATTTTAAGCAAGTATTTTGGTAGAAAAACCGGGTTTCTGGACACCCGTGCGTAAGTCCTATAAATTCTATTGTTGCTACATCTTTACATACTTAAGTGTTTTTGTCATGTCTATTTCTCCTAAGTTTCTCAGTGGCAGCCAAATCCGCCAAACCTTCCTCGACTTTTATGCTCAGCGGGGACATAAGATATTGCCGAGTGCTTCTTTGGTTCCCGAAGATCCGACGGTGTTGCTGACGATCGCCGGAATGCTGCAATTCAAGCCGATATTCCTCGGACAGCGCGCCGCCGAATCACCGCGCGCCACGACTTCTCAAAAGTGCATCCGCACCAACGACATCGAAAATGTCGGCCGCACCGCGCGCCACCACACGTTTTTTGAGATGTTGGGCAACTTCAGTTTCGGGGATTATTTCAAGAAACAGGCGATCGCCTGGGCGTGGGAACTTTCCACCGAAGTTTTCGGTTTACCAGCTTCCAATTTGGTTGTTAGTGTTTTTCGAGAAGATGACGAAGCTTTTGCGATTTGGCGCGATGAAATTGGCATTCCGGGCGATCGCATTCAGCGCATGGGAGAAGATGACAATTTCTGGCAATCTGGCCCGACTGGCCCCTGCGGCCCGTGCTCGGAGATTTACTATGATTTTCACCCAGAGAGAGGCGACAATATTGACCTCGAAGATGATAGCAGGTTTATCGAATTCTACAACCTGGTTTTCATGCAGTACAATAAAGATGCAGAGGGCAATTTAACACCGCTGCAAAATCAAAATATTGATACTGGCATGGGACTGGAACGGATGGCGCAAATCCTCCAGAAAGTCCCCAATAATTACGAAACAGATTTGATTTTTCCGATCATTCAATCGGCGGCAGAAATTGCCGGAATTGATTACCACAATAGCGATGAAAAAGTTAAGGTTTCGCTGAAAGTAATTGGCGATCACATTCGGGCTGTGGTGCACATGATTGCGGACGAAATTCGCGCGTCCAATGTTGGTCGGGGTTACATTTTGCGCCGGTTGATTCGCCGGGTGGTGCGCCACGGGCGACTGATTGGAATTCAGGGCGAATTTACGGTGCGGGTGGCTGAAAGTGCGATCGCCCTTTCGGAAGCTGCTTATCCGAACGTGCGGCGGCGGGAAGCTCAAATTAAGGCGGAATTGGCAAGGGAAGAAGCGCAGTTTCTCAAGACTTTGGAACGCGGAGAGAAGCTGCTGGATGAAATTGTCGATCGCACCAAACAGCAAACCAACCAACAAATCAGCGGTAAAGATGCTTTCACTCTTTACGATACCTACGGTTTCCCCTTAGAACTAACTCAAGAAATTGCTGAAGAACAGGGAATTTCTGTGGATTTGGACGGCTTTGAAGCGGCGATGAAGGAACAGCAAATTCGCGCTAAAGATGCTCGCCAAACAATCGATTTAACCGTGCAGGGCTCTTTGGATAAGTTGGCTGAAACTATCCAGGGAACTGAGTTTGTCGGTTATGCTGAATTGTCGAGTTTAGCTGAGGTGGAAGTTATCTTGGTTGACGGCAAATCTGTGGAGGAAGCAGCCGCCGGTACCGAGGTACAAGTTGTTTTGAACCAAACGCCTTTTTATGCAGAATCCGGCGGACAGATTGGGGATAAAGGTTATTTGAAAAGCGGAGATAATGGTGATGGTTTGTTAGTAAGAGTTGATGATGTGAAGAAGGAATCGGATTTCTTCGTGCATTTCGGCTTTGTGGAACGGGGAACCCTGAGAGTTGGCGATAGTATTACTGCGAAAATTGACAATAGCAGTCGCCGCCGAATTCAGGCAAACCACACAGCAACTCACTTATTACAATCAGCTTTGCGGAAAATTGTGGACGATTCGATTTCGCAAGCTGGTTCGCTGGTATCGTCTGAGAGATTGCGGTTTGATTTCAATTCTCCGCGCGCTGTCACAGCAGAAGAGTTGCAGAAAATTGAGGATTTAGTTAATAGTTGGATTGCTGAAGCCCACGCTGCGGTCGTTGCAGAAATGCCGATCGCCCTTGCGAGAGAAAAAGGCGCGACTGCGATGTTTGGCGAGAAGTACGGCGATGTGGTGCGGGTTATCGATTTTCCCGGCGTTTCGATGGAATTGTGCGGCGGAACTCACGTCAGCAATACGGCAGAAATCGGGCTGTTTAAGATTGTTTCCGAAGCGGGGGTAGCGGCGGGAACTCGCAGGATTGAAGCGGTTTCGGGTCAAGCTGTTTTGGACTATTTGAATGTGCGCGATAAGGTGGTGCGCGATTTGGGCGATCGATTTAAGGCGAAGCCTGAAGAATTGCCGAACCGGATTACTAATTTGCAGAATGAGTTGAAGGATACTCAGAAACATTTGGCTGCTGTGAAGTCGGAATTGGCGATCGCGAAATCCGACCAATTACTAGCACAAGCTGAGGCGATAGGTGAATTCAATATCATTGTAGCTCAATTGGGTGATGTGGATACGGAAGCGCTGAAAACTGCGGCGGAAAGATTGCAGCAAAAGTTAGGAAATGCTGCGGTTGTTTTGGCCTCAATTCCTGAACCGGACAAGGTAAGTTTGGTGGCTGCTTTTAGTCCTGAAGTCAATAAGAAAGGATTGCAAGCTGGTAAGTTTATCGGGGGAATTGCTCAAATTTGCGGCGGAAAAGGCGGCGGGCGACCTAATTTGGCGCAAGCTGGGGGACGCGATGCAAGTAAGTTACAGGAAGCGTTGGAAAGTGCTCGGAATTTGTTGGTTGAAGGGTTGGGTTAATCTGGGTTTTCTGTAGGGACACGGCATTGCCGTGTCCTGCTTCCCTACTAAAGGTTAAGTTCCCCTTTTTTAAGGGGGAAATTTAGACGGTTCTGGAATCGACTGTGAACGAAAGATACAAAGGTTTTTTAGCGTAAGTTGACACTAATGACCCGAGTCTACTCGCTTGTATCTCGTGATATTAGCTAAACCCGCCCCAGAAAAAGATTGAGCTTAATATTGAGGTACAGATGGGTCTACTTCTTCACTCCAAGCAGTAATCCCGCCCTTAACATTAATCCCCTCAATTCCCGCTTCCTTCAAAATCCCCAAAGCCTTCGCAGAACGTCCGCCCATTTTGCAGTGTGCAATCAAGCGGTGGCCGTTCAACAATTCCTTGACCTTGGCAACACCTGCGCCGTGTTCGATATCTGGCAAAGGAACCAAAACCGACCCAGGAATTTGACAAATTTGATACTCGTTGGGATTGCGAACATCCAACAATACAAAATCCTTGGCACCGCTGTCGATTAACTCTTTAAGTTCCGTGACAGTCATCTCAGGAATTTGCGTTTGCTGACTTGCTTCCTGGGCTTTTGCTTGAGGAATGCCGCAGAATTGTTCGTAATCGATTAACTTTTCAATTACCGGACGCACTGGATTCGGCCGCAGTTTCAATTGCCGGAACGTCATATCTAAGGCATTGTAAAGCAACAGTCTGCCGCTCAAAGTAGTGCCTTGACCCAAGATAATCTTGATAGCTTCCGTTGCTTGGATAGAACCGACAACTCCGCACAAAACGCCTAAAACGCCGCCTTCTGCACAAGAAGGAACCATCCCAGGAGGCGGGGGCTCCGGGTACAAATCGCGGTAATTCGGGCCGCCTTCGTAGTTGAAAACTGTTGCTTGTCCTTCAAATCGGAAGATGGAACCGTAGACGTTGGGCTTGTTTAAAAGCACGCAAACGTCGTTCATCAAATAGCGAGTCGGGAAGTTGTCGGTGCCGTCGATGATGATATCGTAAGGAGTGGCAATGTCGATCGCATTTTCCGAACTAACGCGAGTTTCGTACAAATCAACTTGACAAAAAGGATTAATTTCTAAAATCCGATTTTTAGCAGACTCAATCTTCGGTTTCCCCACCCAAGAAGTGCCGTGAATTACTTGCCGCTGCAAGTTGGAATGGTCTACAACATCAAAGTCTACAATCCCAATGCGGCCAACACCGGCGGCGGCTAAATACAGCAGCAGCGGCGAACCGAGACCTCCCGTACCGATGCAGAGCACGCTGGCAGCTTTGAGACGCTTCTGCCCTTCCAATCCAACTTCTGGCAGGATGAGGTGGCGAGAGTAGCGTTCGTATTCTTGTTTGTTGAGCTGGATCTCGTCCAGATTAGGATTTAGCATGATATTGTGTGTAGCGCAGATTTTGAATTATATCCTATCTGAATCTTTCGCATTTTTACGTGTTTGTAATTTTTACTAATTATTTCTTAATCTCTGTCGGTTCCAGTGCGAGAATTTCCTCTGCTTGAAAGTTCCCCTCTCCGTCAAGACTCCAACTGCGGAGGTCTTCCCAACAGCCTTGTCGGACTGACACAATGATGTAAGAGTATTGGGCCCAGGCTAATGTCCGATCGCACTCTGAGGGCACTGCGGGACAATCCGTATGGGAATGATATATGCCGATAATATCCAGAGTGCGATTGCGCCCGTGTTTCATCGCCCGCAACATATCTTCGGGCTTTATAGCATATCTGCGTCTTTCTGTCAATTCTTTTTCTTCAGGCCAATTTTCTTCAGCCTCAGAACTCCAAGCATTGTCAGTCTGCCAAACTTCTACCAAAGTTTTAACACCGCCAGTAACTCGACCGAGCAACAAACCGCAGCATTCTTCAGGATAAGTGCTTTCGGCGTGGGTGCGGATGGATAAAATGTGAGATTCGGAAAGTGCTATCGGTTGCATAGGATTTTAGTGTAGATTTTTTTGTAAAGTGCGATCGGGCTTTTTTTTAAACGAACCGCGAAGACGCGAAGGACACGTTCGGCGAAGCCGTTCCCGAAGGGTAGGAAGACAAGATAAGGGAAGAGAAAGAACTCACAAAAGTAACCTCATTAATTACCTGCACTTAGATCTCTAAACGTTAGATTTTTCCACTATTTCTCACTCCTCTTCTCTGTGTCCTCTGCGCCCTCTGTGGTTCATAAAAAAGTTACTGTAGGGTGCGCCGGGTCGCGCACCTTACCCCTTAGTTAATGTAGCTATTTAGCCCTCAATTGCAATCAAGTTGCAATTAAGAGGGAGTTTGCTGCAACTCAGGGCGTTCATCTGGAACGATCGCACCTTCGACAGGACACACCTGCAAACAAATACCGCAGTCAATACAGGTATCAAAATCAATCCAAAACCAATCAGTACCCTTGACATTTTTGCCGGGGCCAGGGTGAATACAAGCAACCGGACAAGCGCCAACGCAATCAGCAACTCCCTCGCAAATATTCGTAACAATAGTGTGTGCCATAGTGTTCTCTCAAAACATTTTAGGTAGATAGGGAATTAGCAATTAATAATTGGCCAAACCTTCTCTCAATCAGCAGGATACATAATATCATATCGGGTGATTTTTAACCAATTACTAACTACTAATTACCAATTACCACTTAGCCTAATTTACCGTTTCAATTGTTGGCAATCCTTCGGCATTTACCCAAGCAATTTGAGCAATTCGTCGATCGCGCGCGTATTCCCGCGCCGACTCTGCTGTCTCCCGACTCTCCAAATCTATTTCCACCCGAACTAGGTGAGTAGACTCTCGGAGTTTGCGAGCGTAAGCAAACGCGGCGGCACTAGCTTCAGGAGTTTGAGCCACAACCAACCAGTCGCTAGCTGGTGTCTGGCTGGGCAATTGCCCCTCTGTGAGCAAAACTTGGTGCAACTCTTCAATATTCAGACAAAACCCAATGCCGGGGGAATTTTGCCCTAGGGGATCGAACAGTCCCAACAGTTGGTCGTAACGTCCCCCTTGTCCTAAAACTCGCTGTCCTGTCTTACTGCTGCTGACAACTTCAAACACAATTCCAGTGTAATAGTCAAATGTTTGAATTAAACTCAAATCGAGGTGAATGTGAGATTTGAGATTGGGAATTTTTGACTGGCATTGGTGCAGCAATTCGATCGCCGATTTGAGATTATTTAACGCGGCTTGCTGCGGCAGATCTAAATCCAGCTTGGCAACAATTGGCAACACCTCTTCTGGGCGGCCGCGCAAGTCAAATAACAGCAGTGCTCTTTCTCGCAATTCGGTTGACAGCGGCAAAGTTTCCAAGGCAATTCGATCGAGATTGGCGATCGCCCCCCGAACCTTCTGGCGCACGTTTGGCGGAAACGATTCTAGCAATGTTGCAGTCAAGCCCGCTTCTCCCAAAACCAAATGCCAGTCATCAATTCCCAAGCTCTGCAAGCACTCAGACAGCAGCAGCAGCACTTCCGCATCCGCAACCGCCCCCCCCGCGCCCAGCAGCTCTACCCCAGCTTGATAGAACTCCTGTTGCCCGCCTGAGCCAGTATCTGGGCCTTTGCGGAACACGTTAGCGTTGTAGTAGAGGCGCTGAGGCTGCCAGCGAGTCCCTGCCATCCGCATTGCAGCCGCGCGGGCGATGGATGCTGTCAATTCCGGCCGCAAACCAAGTTCTCCATCCTCGGCGTCTTGCAATTGAATTAAGGTCGATCGGTCGATCGCGCCCCCAGCCATCAATGTCTCCAGCCTTTCTAGAGTAGAGGTAATAATCCGGTGATAGCCCCAGCGGTGAAAAACCTGCTGCAAGCGCCGTTCGATCGAAATTTTTTGAGCAACGTCAAGGGGCAATAAATCTCTTGCACCGGATGGGGGTTGGTGAACCATATCAATTTTAGATTTTAGACTTTAGAAGATTTTAGATTGGGCTTAGAAGCTTAGCTTTATGGACGGTGTTAAAGTCTAACGAGGCAAGCTTAACAGTTGACTTTAACAAATTAAGGTGTCATATCAATTTTAGATTTTAGATTTTAGGTTGGGCCTATAAGCTTAGCTTTAGGAGACGGTGTTAAAGTCCAAGCAGGCAAGCTTAACATTCAACTTTAACAAATTAATGCCTCATAGCGTTTTCGTGGGCATGGCAATAATCATTTTCCCCGTCAGTGCAAGCGTCCCGCTCTTTCTGGAGCATCTGCTCTCGCCGGACGATCGCACTGACGGTATAATTCCTAGTTACCGGATTTGATCTCACCAAGTTTTGATCGAGCTCACTCCACTGCTGTGCAGTTCACCATTTTCTCAAAATTCAAGACTCACAAATCACAACTTCTCACTTCTTCTTCCCGCCAAACAAACTTGCAAAAAATCCTGGTTTTTCGTCACTTTTTTTAGCCTTTGCGGAAACTTGTTCCAGCTTTTTCTTAACCTCCAAAGCCGTCGGTTCTTCAGGATTTGATGCCAAAGCTTTGTTCATCTCAAGTTTCGCCATTGTGGCTTGATTTTGTTCCAGGTAACACATTGCTAATAAAGCGTGAGCCTTGCTGTGTTTTGGCTGGCGCTTCACGGCTTCTTTCAACTCTAAAATTGCTTTGGCGTAACTTTTGCTGTCCATGAATCCTTGAGCTCGGCGGCAATAGGCTTCAGTCTGCGGGTCTTCGACTTTGGGCAGAGGTGGAGTTGGGGTTGGAATTGCGGTTGGGGTTGGGGTTGGGGTTGGGGTTGGGGTTGCATCTTTTATGGGTGAAGCAGGTGTAACCGCACCACCGCCAAGGCGCTCTTTTCGCAGCAGGTAAACCATGTTGAGTTCGCTAATTTGAGCGATCGCATCTTCGGTTTCCTTAACTGATTCGTACTGCTTGAGAGCGAGTTTGCTAACTGCTGTTTTGTAAGCTTCTTCCCAATTTTGAGCGGTAGCTAACTGTTTGGCTGCTTCGCTTTCAATTTGCATTTTCGCCTGTTCTTTAACGACGCGCTTGGCGATGGCTGCTAATAGCAGGCTGTATTCTTTGCGATCGCTTTCCTTGGAAAATTTGTTGTAAGCCGGATTGACTACTTTTGACAAAAATTGGTTAGCCCAATCTTTATCGGCTTGGCTTTCAAAAGAGCAAGTATCCGAATGCAAGCGGCGGGCGATTTTCATGTAGCGCTTGCGGATGTCGTTAAACTCGGCGTCTAAGGGAATTCCCAAAATTGCGTGCTGATCTGTAAACTCATACTTGAACAGCCCTTTTGTCATTTCAAAAGACATAACTTTTACTCTTCCTTTCCTGGCTTTTCACTATTCTTTAATGTAGCTTGAGTCAAGGGGTTGTGACCCCCGTACTACCCCCGATCTATTGCTGGGGGGCGCTACTTCCAAGAAGATAAGGGAGGAACCGCTAGCAGTGCGCTGCTGAGTTCGGCGTGTATTTTGCCGTTTGTTGCCAAAACCCGACCGGAGTTCATCTCAAATGCACTGCCGTCATAAGCTGTAACTTGACCTCCGGCTTCGGAGACGATGAGTACACCTGCTGCTACGTCCCAAGGGGAGAGTCCCCGTTCCCAGTATCCGTCCGATCGCCCCATCGCGAGGTGTGCGAGGTCTAGGGATGCCGAACCGCTGCGCCGCACGCCTTGGGTGAGGTGGGTGAGGTGACAAAATTCGGCATAGTTATTGTCTGCTGTTTCGCGCCGATCGTATGCAAAGCCAGTGACTAGCAAGCTGGTTCTCAATTCTGAGATTTGGGAAACTTCGATCGGCGAACGGTTGCAGGTTGCTCCCAATCCCTTGCCTGCGCGAAACAATTCGTTATGAAAAGGGTCGTAAATTACTCCAATTTGTGGTATGCCGTCGATTAACAGCCCGATCGACACGGCCCAAAAAGGATATTGGTGAGCATAATTGGTTGTGCCGTCCAAAGGGTCGATCGCCCACAGGTATTTGCTGGTGGCATCTCCTAATTTGCCGGATTCTTCGGCGAGGATGCCGTGGTCGGGTACGTGGCGGCCGAGAATTTCTAAAATGACGGCTTCTGAGGCTTTGTCGGCTTCTGTGACTAAATCGCCCGATCGGCCTTTTTCTTGAATTTTTTCTAATTTGCCGCAGAAAGATTTCAGGACGGAACCGGCGGCTAGGGCTGCTTCGGTGGCTATTTCTAAGAAGTTTTGCAGTTGAGTGTCTGTCATTGGGAAGAGGGAAGTACGAACCGCGAAAACGCGAAGGACACGAAAGAAGATGGAAGATGGAAGAGTCAAGAATAACTGGTTCCTAGGCTTTGCCTGGGAACCTATATCTAGAGGCTCTGCCTCGGCTGAAAAAAATGGAGGCAGAGCCTCCGGATCTTCGTTCCCAGGCAGAGCCTAGGAACGAGTGGACATGACTACTGACTAATGACTATTGCCGATTTTGCTGGCGAAATTCTGCGGGAGTTTGGCGCAATGCTCGTTCTGGATTCCACAGGCCTTTACCCATGAGTCTCGCCCATTCTTGAGCGTTGATGAGTCGCTGCTGATATTTGGTGTTGCGCGATCGCACTGAGGCCAGGGCATAACCTTCTTTGATTAGCTGTTCGTTGAGCAAATTTTTATCTTGCCACAAGTAGGCTAGTTTGCGATCGAACTGGTCTTTCTCTTCGATGTCGGATTCTAACAATACCTGTTTTCCCGTAGTTAGCTGTTCTAGTCTTTGTTTGGCTGCTTCTCCCCAAGGCTGCTGTTTTAAATCCGGTGCATCAATACCAATCAGCCTGATTTGTTCTAATAAGGCTATTTTGTCGGCTGTACTGATAACTTCGATTGTTTGCCCGCTGATGGCCCTTTCTACTTTGGCGATCGTACCTTGGGGCATTTCTGGTTTTTGGCAGCTAGCTAACAACAGACAAAGGGCGATCGCACATAACCGATAAAGCATGGATAATTGGTAGTTGATTATTTATCAAATTGCCTTATTCTTCATCCAACGGCAAACCGGCTTTAACTTTACCTTTGCCAAAGTAGCGGCCGAATTGCAGTTCGTACACTTCGTCTTCGTCTTGCGTCTCTACCTCAATGTTGGAACGGGGATAGCTGACGCACAGCAGGGCATACCCTTCTTTTTGCAGTTCCACAGAAAGCCCCATTGCTTCTGGCTGGTGCAGTTCCCCCGAATTGACGCGCACCGCACAGGCGGTACAAGCGCCGTTGCGGCAGGAAAAGGGCAATTCTACTCCTTGGTTTTCGGCGCTTTGCAGGATGTAGCGGTCTTCGGGTACTCGCACGGTGTGGCGATCGCCTGTCTGTCTGTTATGAATTTTAATTGTGTAAGAGTTAGTCATGGAATTTTAGATTTTAGATTTTAGATTTTAGATTGGCGTTGGCGGGGCAAGAAGATCCTTGAAATGAATGGGTTTGCGACCCACAGAGGAGAACCCAAACCTGCCCGTTTCACACCCTACCCATATTAAACAGCAAATTTATGCCGTTACCCCTTCCCAAATCAGATTTGTTCTGCTAAGATAGCTTAGCTGTGGCTAAATGAATGAATTTAGCCCTGGAGAGGTGGCCGAGCGGTTGAAGGCGCACGCCTGGAAAGTGTGTTTAGGGCAACTTAACGAGGGTTCGAATCCCTCCCTCTCCGTTAAACAAGCTGTTTAGGCAAAAAAATAGCTTGCAACAAAAATCTCTGATATGAGATAAATATTTTGATTAGAGCGAGATCCCTTGAATTTTTTTATAAAAATCAAGGGATCTCGCTTTTATATTTTTAAGTGTAAATTACGGGCGATCGGACGGAGAATAAACGCCCAGATCTAATGCCAATAGTAGAAAACCATAGTGACCTACACCAATCGCCAGCGATATGCTCTAAGAGCGTCACTTAATTGTTTTTTCCAACTTTATCTTGGAACTAATCATACCTTAATTCCGCAACGCCCATCGGTAATATTCAGGGACGGCTGGCCTAGAGCCAGATGCCTCTGGAATGGGCATCTGGCATCGGGCATGGGTAATAGTTACTGGTTACTGGTTAGTAGTTTTTCTAATCACAAATAACCAATGCCATATTCGCAATCCCCAATTTCCCATGCCCAATTTCCAAATTAAATAAACAAGCTAGGTGAGATTTTAAAATAATCGCCTAGTGCCTTAGCTTGTGCCTTGCTAATCGCTCTTTTCCCATTCACAACCTCAGACACCACACCGCTCGATCCAATGATACCTACCAAGTCCGCTTGACGGGTGCCGCTGGATTTCATGATGTGTTGCAAAATCTCGTGAGGCTCCGATTTGTCGATCGGATAATTTTCTCTCTCGTAAACTTCAACCAGCGTGACTAACAACTTGTATAAAGCTCTCTCCTCTGGAGTGAGGTTTTTAGCAAACGTTAGCCGTTCTGCCACTGCCAGGAGGCGATCGTATTCCTCTTCACTTTCGATCGCCATAGGAGCGATTTCTGCAAGCAATTTGCTATAAGTGGCTCCATCAAAAGTAAGGATCATTTTTCCATTTGTCTTTGTCGTATTCAGCGTGGGTTAGGAAATATTTGTATAAAATAGTTTGCTCCTCGTAGTTGATGCCGACAATCAGGCGATATTCGTTGCCTTTGATATTAAATACTGTGAAGTTCCCTACTGCTTCGGCATCCCAGTAAATCTTGCGAACATTCTCCCAATTCTGCCATTCTGCTTGCTTTACAGTTGCATTCCAGCTATCAATTTGATTTTTGACATCGGGATACTGGGCAGCATCATTACGGAGCTTGCGGATCGAGATTAGGTGCATTGGTTGTTCTTGGATTTCTTTTTTTGTTTTGCATAGTGATAGCTAATTGTTGACAGTTTTGGTTCCATACTATGCTTCATCCTCTCATTTTGAGAGGAAAACGTCAAGGTCCGATCGAGTAAAAATTCTTTAACCCACTCCAAGTGGGTTGTGTCTGTTTAGGCGCGGCTGGAAACCGCAGGCTTTGTCTTTTATCCCACTCTTGCTCACCCGACTCGATCCTCATCGTGTAAAAAAGCTTCTAGCAGCGTGGTTCGGGCGATCGCATGGAAGTTGTGGAAACTCGCCTTTTTGCAGCGTTCAAAGACTATCTGGCCTCTTATTGGCATTTGGTCGATCGCGCCGAACCGGTGAAATCGGGCGCAAAGTTAGATAGTATCTAACAAGCTCAACTGTTATATCTGCGGTATTGTGCCGAAAAAAAAACCGTGCCAGGGAATCTTCACGGGGTTCTACGGCGAGGAATCGACCGAAGGGTATATTCACGAATTTTTGTTCAATTGGGAACAGAAGCTGGCACAATTGGTAAGTAACAAGAATTAATTTTAATAGAAACTTCAGCCACTACACTTATTAGTGTAGGTTGGCATGAGGAAAATGCCAATGGTCAAAAAAAATCGCAATGTAGTTAGTTCCAATTCAGAAAGTAAAGTCAAAGTCGGACTTTCGCTGACTTCTTCTAGTGCCGATCGATTAAACGTGATCGCTCGCAAGCTCGGAATATCAAGGTCAGAACTCCTAGAACGCTTGGCACAAGGCGCTCTGGATATTTCTAAGGACAAGACGGAAGTTACTGTCACTTGGAAAAAAGGTGAAGAAACGCAGGTAGATTCCCCCGACTTGCAAGGGGAAACAGCCGAAGAAAGCGAAATTAATGAGGCTGTAACGGCAGAAACTCTATCGGACTCGGTGAGTGTAAAGCCAAATCCGTTGCAAGAAAGTTACGAAAGTTTACAGCAGCAGTTGAGTGAACGCGAAAGTTCGATCGCTTCTTTGCAGCAGCAATTAGCTGCCGAAAAGCAAAATCTCGAAAGCCAATTGCAAGAAACAGTAGCCAAGTCAAGTTACGAAAGTTTACAGCAGCAGTTGACTGAACGCGAAAGTTCGCTCGCTTCTTTGCAGCAGCAATTAGCTACCGAAAAGCAAAATCTCGAAAGCCAATTGCAGGACACAGTAGCCAAGTCAAGTTACGAAAGTTTACAGCAGCAGTTGACTGAACGCGAAAGTTCGCTCGCTTCTTTGCAGCAGCAATTCGCTACTGAAAAGCAAAATCTCGAAAGCCAGTTGCAGGACACAGTAGCCAAGTCAAGTTACGAAAGTTTACAGCAGCAGTTGACTGAACGCGAAAGTTCGCTCGCTTCTTTGCAGCAGCAATTCGCTACTGAAAAGCAAAATCTCGAAAGCCAGTTGCAGGACACAGTAGCCAAGTCAAGTTACGAAAGTTTACAGCAGCAGTTGACTGAACGCGAAAGTTCGCTCGCTTCTTTGCAGCAGCAATTGGCCGAAAGAGAACACCGGGAATACGAGTTTCAGCAACAGCTAGGCGAAAAATCCAGTGCTCTGGAATCTTTGCAGCAGCAATTGGCCGAAAGAGAACACCGGGAACACGAGTTTCAGCAACAGCTAGGCGAAAAATCCAGTGCTCTGGAATCTTTGCAGCAACAGCTAGGTGAAAAATCCAGTGATCTGGAATCTTTGCAGCAGCAATTGGCCGAAAGAGAACACCGGGAACACGAGTTTCAGCAACAGCTAGGCGAAAAATCCAGTGCTCTGGAATCTTTGCAGCAACAGCTAGGCGAAAAATCCAGTGCTCTGGAATCTTTGCAGCAGCAATTGGCCGAAAGAGAACACCGGGAACACGAGTTTCAGCAACAGCTAGGCGAAAAATCCAGTGCTCTGGAATCTTTGCAGCAGCAACTAGGCGAAAAATCCAGTGTTCTGGAATCTTTGCAGCAGCAATTCGCCACCGAAAAGCAAAATCTCGAAAGCCAATTCCAGGAAACCGTGTCGAAGTCGAGTTACGAATCTTTGCAGCACGAGTTAGCAGAAAAGTCAAGTGCGATCGGCGACTTCCAAGTTAAACTAATCAAGTTGCAATATCTGGAAAATGAATTGAGTCAGAGTGCGGCGATACAGCGAAATTACGACGCTTTGCAGCAACAGTCTCAAGAACAGCTAAGAACCATCAAAGCTTTACGGGAACAGCTAGCTCAAATGCAGGCTGTGGCGGGGATTGGCGAAGCTTATCTCAACAAGTGGCGCCGTCAGTGATTCTCTCATCAACACGGCCCAGTCTAACGCTCCGGGTGCCCCCGGAGCACCTTACCCCTAAAACGTCCTCTAAACTCGGCCTCCTTCCTCTTGTAGCGATAGATTTCAACCTGCCGCTACAAGAGCTTTTTATTGCAAAATACGAGCATAATATTAAGAAATATTACAATAAATAAATTATGAGAGGCGATCGCACCCCTGAGAGCAAATCCAATCCTGCAGACACTAAGGGCCGCGTCACGGTAATTGGAGGCGGAATCGGCGGGCTGACAGCAGCAGCCCTGCTAGCCCGCAGAGGATACAAAGTGCGAGTCTTAGACCAGGCGATCGTCCCCGGAGGATGCGCTTCCACCTTCAAACGCAAAGGCTTTACCTTCGATGTCGGCGCCACGCAGGTTGCAGGATTGGAACCCGGAGGCATTCACCACCGCATTTTCTCAGAATTAAATATAGAACTTCCCGCAGCGACACCCTGCGATCCCGCTTGTGCGGTGTTTTTGCCGGGAGAAACCGCACCGATTAGCGTGTGGCGAGATCCGCAAAAGTGGCAGGAAGAAAGGCAGCGGCAGTTTCCTGGAAGCGAACCTTTTTGGCAATTATTGTCTGCATTGTTCAAAGCTAGCTGGAAATTTCAAGGGCGGGACCCTGTTTTACCGCCCAGAAACTTCTGGGATTTCTGGCAATTAATTCAAGCTGTTCGCCCCGATACTTTAATTACTTTGCCTTTCACTTTTATGACAGTGGGAGATGCTTTGCGGCTGTGTGGGTTGGGCGACAATTTGCGCTTGAAAACTTTTCTAGATTTGCAGTTAAAATTGTATTCTCAAGTTGATACCGAAGAAACGGCGCTACTTTACGCGGCGACAGCTTTAGGAGTTTCGCAAGAGCCGCAAGGATTGTATCATCTACAAGGAAGTATGCAGGTATTGAGCGATCGACTTGTAGAGGCGATCGAACGAGACGGCGGCCAAGTCTTATTGCGGCATACAGTTGAAAGTATTGTCACCGCCAACGGCAAAGCCACCGCTACAGTGATTCGCAATCAAAAAACAGGCGAAGTTTGGACAGAAACAGCCGATCGCATTGTTGCCAACGTGACCGCGCAAAATTTAGTAAAATTGTTGTCAGGCGAGCCGATTGTCGCAAATTTAACAGATAATTTATCCGTTAAATCAGATACTTCAGAGACAACAAACAAACTCCCAGATCAAATGGCAGGCTACAAATATCGAGTTGATAAATTGCCGCCCGCATCCGGTGCATTTGTCATATATTTGGGAGTGCATGAAAGCGCAATTCCGGCAAATTGTCCGCCGCACCTTCAGTTTCTCTACGATTACGACGGCGAGATTGGGGAGAATAATTCATTATTTGTTTCAGTCAGCCATCCAGGTGATGGCAGAGCACCAAAGGGAATGGCGACAATTATCGCTTCCTCATTTACTGATACTCGAATGTGGTGGAATTCGGTTGATTATGAAGGATTAAAGCAAAAATATACCGCAGGGGCGATCGCACGTTTGAGCGAATATTTCAATTTGACGCCAGAGTCGATCGTACACCAAGAAGCCGCCACACCCCGCACCTTTGCCCGCTACACAGCGAGAGATCGAGGAGTTGTCGGCGGCATCGGCCAGCGAATACCAACCTTCGGCCCCTTCGGATTTGCCAATCGCACACCAATTAAAAACTTGTGGTTAGTAGGCGACTCCACCCATCCCGGAGAAGGAACTGCGGGTGTGTCCTATTCTGCTTTAACAGTCGTGCGACAGATGGAAGCCGTGTCTAAAATCTAAGAGGACAGCGCACTCCCGCCGTTTCTGTACGAAAAAAAAAATTAATCGCGCGAGAGATGTAACTATCGCGCGATTAATTTTAGGGAATAGTTAACGGTTAACAATTAACTGTTAACCATCATTCCGGTGTCACCGGAATTGATATCAACTACATTCTCTGACTACTTGATAGAAATCTTTGCGCCCACAGCTTCAAGCTGTTTCTTCATTTCTTCAGCAGCTTCCTTAGCAATAGCTTCCTTAACTGCTTTCGGTGCGGCTTCTACCAAGTCTTTCGCTTCCTTCAGACCCAGACCAGTAATTGCGCGGACTTCCTTCAGAATGGCGATTTTCTTGTCAGCAGGAACTTCTTCCAGCATGACAGTAAATTCGGTTTGCTCTTCTACGGGTTCAGCAGCGGCTCCACCACCTGTACCGGGCATCATCATCATGCCGCCTACAGGAGCAGCAGCGCTGACGCCGAAAGCTTCTTCAATTTGCTTGACCAATTCAGAAGCTTCGAGCAAAGTCAGAGACTTAAGTTTTTCCAAGATTTCATCAGTTGCAGTAGACATTCGTTAAACTCCTAGTTCAATTGTAGGTTTGGGATTTCGGATTTGAGATTTGCTCATTCATCATTAGTTTTTCGTCTCCAGTCTTCTATCTATTGCTAAATACTAATGACTGAGGACTCATGACTAATTACTCATGCCTTACACAGATGCGCTTTCTGCTTCTGCTTCTGGTTGCGCTTCTGCTTGTGCTTCTGCTGCTACTTCTGCTGAACCGCCGTCTTTTTCAGCATAAGCTTTAAGACCGCGAGCGATCGAAGTAGGAACTTGATTGATACCCACAGCCAACTTGGTTGCGACACCGTTGATAGCGCCAGCAATTTGAGCCATGAGTTGTTCTTTCGACGGCAGATCGGCTAATGCTTTAACATCAGCTTCTTTCAGTACCCGTCCTTCCATTACGCCGCCGCGAAGTTCTGTCTTCTTAGAGACTTTTTGGAATTCTTGGTAAGCTTTAATCGCGCCGCCAATATCTTCTTGCACGAACAGAAACGCCGACGTACCGGTCAGCAATTCCTGTATCGGCTGCCAGGTTTCGTTGCCTTCAACAGCAATTCGCATCAGCGTGTTTTTTGCCACTTGGCAACTGCTGCCTTTCGGACGCAAACGCCGACGCAAATCTGTGATTTCAGCAACAGTTAAGCCCGTGTAGTCAATCACGATCGCCAGTTGAGATTCGCTCAAGGTTTGCTTGAGGTCTGCAATAATCTCATTTTTTACTGCTAAACTTTTGCCCATACTTATTTCACCTCCTTTTAGGATCGAAAACTGCCCACCAAAAACCCCGACCTTAGAGCCGGGGCAGAGAATTAAAAATTAACAAGTCAGAATTAAAAATAGAAAATTTCTAATCTTTGAGTCTTGAGTTTTTATTTCTTCAGCCTCGGCAGGAAATTAAGCGGTCGGCACCTGCGGTCTTCAGCTTATTGATTTTTGATTAGGCTATCACCAGAAGGCAGAGATTAGCAAGGGTCTGGCGTAAGTCTTGTGAGAGATTTACACAGACAGCCGAAGCTGTCTTTTACCTTCTGCCTTCTGCTTAATTCTGTACTAGGCAGCGTCAATTTTTGTATCGCGCAGAGCACTGATATCGACTTCGATCGACGGGCCCATTGTTGCGGATACGTACAAACTTCGCCAGTAGCGACCTTTAGCACCAGAAGGACGGTTGCGATCAACAGTTTCTTGCAAAGCATGAAGGTTGACCAGCAAATCTTCCGCTGAGAAAGCTGCCTTGCCAAACATAACATGAACGATGCCAGTTCGATCGGCACGGAATTCTAGTTTACCACCTTTAAACTCGTTGATCGCCTGAGCAATGTCAGTCGTCACCGTCCCACCTTTCGGAGAAGGCATCAAACCGCGCGGGCCCAACAACCGACCCAATTTTGCCACCAACGGCATCACGTCTGGGGTAGCAATCAGGCAATCGAAGTCCATCATGCCTTTCTGAATTTCATCAATCAACTCTTCCGAACCAGCAATATCCGCGCCGGCATTCAGAGCTTCTTTAACTTTTTCGCCCTTAGCAATCACCGCAATTCTGACTACTTGACCAGTTCCTTTTGGTAGCGATACAGTTGTCCGCAACTGTTGGTCAGTATATTTCGGGTCAATTCCCAAACGGATGTGAGCTTCAGCAGATTCGCCAAACTTAGCGGTTGCTGTTTCTTTCAAAAGTTGCAGAGCTTCCAGCGGTAGATAAGGTCTGTCTTCAACTTTCTTTTGAAGTTCTTGCAGTCTTCGCGATACTTTCTTTGCCATTGTTATCTCCTGGGGTCAGTCGATTTTAGATTTTAGATTTTAGATTTTAGATTGAACTTATCAGCCAATCCGATCTCTAAAATTTGTTCGGTTCGATTCTTAGCGAAGCTTTGCTTCTCCCCCTGAATCGATCGATTTTGGATTTTGGATTTTGGATTTTATATTGAAGATTTGAGCTTCAACACGGGGAATTACCCATTGCCAACTGTCAACTGACAACTGACTTTAATCCGCGATCGCCACGCCCATATTTTTAGCCGTTCCTGCCACAATTTTCATAGCAGCCTCAACATCATTAGCATTGAGGTCAGGCATTTTCGTTTCAGCGATTTCTCGTAACTGAGCCTGTGTAATTTTCCCTACTTGCTTGCGATTAGGTTCTCCCGAACCCTTAGCAATGCCAGCCGCTTTTTGAATCAAAACCGACGCCGGCGGGGTTTTGAGAATAAACGTAAAACTGCGGTCTTCAAAAACCGAAATTTCTACCGGAACCACTAGACCCGCTTGGTCTGCGGTTCTAGCATTGTACTCCTTGCAAAACATCATAATATTGACGCCGTGCTGACCCAGGGCTGGGCCGATCGGAGGAGCTGGGTTGGCTTTTCCCGCCGTAATCGCCAACTTAATTACTGCAACAACTTTCTTTGCCATTAGTTAGTTCTGTTTCTGAACCTGATTGAACTCCAATTCTACAGGCGTATCGCGCCCAAAAATCGAGAGTAAAACTTTGAGCTTGTTTCGTTCCGGGCTAACTTCAATCACATCACCTTCAAAATCCTTAAATGGCCCGGAAAGTACCACGACGTGGTCTCCAGTAGACATCGATACTTTGACAACTGGTTCTGATTCCTGAGCGTTTCTGAAGATCCGTTCTACTTCCGAATGACTCAGAGGTAGCGGTTTGACGTGACCCCTGCCGCGCCCGTAGCGGCGTTTCTGCTCGGCCCCGACAAAATTAATTACATTCGGGGTATTCTTGATCACCTGCCACGTATCCTCGTCCATAAACATACGGATGAGTACGTAGCCGGGAAAGATTTTTTCATCTGACTGCCGCCGGGAACCGTCTTTGCCGACTTTGATCGCCGGAGTTTGCGGAATTTCGACTTGAACGATGCGATCGGCAACATCCAAAGTTTGAATCCGCTGCTGCAAGTTTGCCTTCACCCGCTTTTCGCAGCCAGAGGCAACTTGAACAGCATACCAGCGAGCATCAATCTCCGGCACCTCTGGCGATGCTGCCTGTCCCGTCGCTTCTGTGGAATACTCAGATTCTTCTGATGCAAAAGTCATGGCCCAAACACCTTTCCCGCGCCCCAGTTAAAGAAGTTATCCACCAAATAAATCAAGCTTGCTGAGAGGATTACCATCAAAAGCACGGCAAAAGACTCGCTGATTAGCTGCTGCCGGCTCGGCCAAACCACTTTGTCGAGTTCTTCTCTAGTTTCCTTAAAAAAACTCGCAGGGTTAAACCCAGGCGCCGTTATTTCTTGAGTTTCTTGAGCTTCGTCTTTTTTCGCCACGATTTAATCCCCCTTGCGATTTTAGATTTTAGATTTTAGATGGTGTGAGTGGCCCGCGGCTCTCAGATTTTTTGACACTAACCACTTACGCTCAAGTCCAAAATCTCAAATCCAAAGCCACGACTTTTTTACAAGCCCAACCAATTAACGGCGTAAATGCCGATCGCCGAAACCGACTATCGAGAAGCCACACCGAGCATTTGTTGATGGCATTTTTTGCGAACCGCCCACAAAAATTAATTCTACCCGAAAGTTTGCGGTTTTGACTGTTGCCAGCCAATAGTCCGGGCGCTTTCGGGCAGAATTTAAAGTTTGGTGATTCAGCGCGCCCTGGAGGACTTGAACCCCCGACATCAGGTTTTGGAGACCTGCGTTCTACCAACTGAACTAAGAGCGCACAGGTGAGGTTGCTGAAATTCGCTTAACCTCTAGATTTCTATTTTAACACAGTGCGCTCGTAAATGGGAAACTTTTTTTTATTTTTTTCAATTTCCCATGAATCATGAACCAAGGGAAAGCTGGGTGCATTCCTACAGGGAGCGATCGAACCGCTGTTTGACGCGAGTAGCTTTGCCCACCCGATCGCGCAGGTAGTAAAGTTTTGCTCTGCGGACTTTCCCGCGGCGCATCACTTGGATCGTGGCTATGCGGGGCGAGTGAATCAAAAACACCCGTTCCACTCCGACGCCTTGAAACACGCGGCGGACGGTGATTGTTTCATTAATCCCGCCGTTACGCATGGCAATCACAGTCCCTTCGTAGGGCTGAACCCGTTCTTTGTTACCCTCTCTAATTTTCACGCCGACTCGCACTGTGTCGCCGACGTAAATTTCGGGAACTTGTTTATTGAGTTCTTGCTTGACTCTATCTATTTCTGCCGTTTCGATAGAACGGATTATTTCTGCGCCTTTCATCGGATTTACCAAAACTCACAATCCCTTATCATATATCGAAATGCCCGTTTTATGTCAAAAAATTTCTATGTTAGATACCTCTGGGGTCGTATTTCTGCAACTGGGGGCAATGGCTGCACTGGCCTTGTACGTCGCTGCAAACTTGGGGGCCAACGATGTCGCTAACTCGATGGGGACATCCGTAGGCTCGAAGGCGCTAACGCTGCGACAGGCAATAATTGTTGCAGGCATACTGGAGTTTTCCGGCGCAGTGCTGTTCGGGCAAGGAGTTTCCGAAACTCTCGCAACAGGAGTTGTGAATGCACAAGTGTTCGCGGCCAAACCGCAAGTATTTTTAATCGGGATGGTGTCAGTGCTGATAGCTTGTGGGATATGGCTGCAAATCGCTACCAGTAGAGGTTTGCCAGTTTCTTCATCCCATGCAGTGGTGGGCGCGATCGCGGGTTTTAGCTGTGTTGCAGCCGGAATTAATGCAGTTGATTGGGGAACCATCGGCACCATCTCCCTAACATGGGTGGCGACACCTGTTGCTAGCGGTGCTTTAGCCGCACTATTTTACAGTGTGGTGAAGTATTCGATTCTCGATCGACCCGATCCTCTATCTCAAATGCGCGAGTGGATACCTTGGCTGAGTGCAGCAATGCTGAGCGTATTTGGGATAATTGTACTGCCGTCTGTTGTGAATGTCGCTTTGGTGCAGACAGGAGCGATCGCCCTAGCGCACGATCGATTTGGCTGGAATCTTCCCATTCACGATATTGTCATTGGCATCGGGGCAATAGCTGCGATCGCGCTGACACTCAATAGCTGGAAAAAATTAGAATCAGTTGAGAACCAAGAAGGCAGAGGGGAGAAGGCAGAAGGAATAAGTACAAACTCCTCCCCCACTCCGAAACTCCGCCACTCTCCCATCGAGCAACAAATGGCGAGATTTCAAGTCTTGAGCGCGTGTTTTGTAGCATTTTCCCACGGTTCCAACGACGTAGGAAATGCAGTTGCTCCCCTAGCTGCGATCGCCTACATCCGGCGCACAGGTTCCTTTCCCTCAGAAGATTTCAGCGTTCCCCTGTGGATTTTAGTCGTCGGAGGCGCAGGAATAGTCATCGGTTTAACCATCTGGGGCAAAAATGTAATTGCCACAGTCGGCGAAAAGATCATCGAACTCCAACCAAGCGGCGGATTTTGCGCGGAATTAGCCACAGCCACCACAGTCTTGCTAGCATCCCGCTTCGGTTTGCCAGTTTCCACATCCCACGCTTTAGTGGGTGCAGTTGTCGGAGTCGGGCTGATTAAAGCTTGGAAAACAGTACGCTTGGAAACTTTGCTGTCAATTGGTTCGGCTTGGCTGGTGACAATTCCGATCGCAGCAGGTTTGGCTGCTATCATCTTCAGCATCGCGCAATCCATTGGGCAATTTTAGATTTTAGATTTTAGATTGAGGCATTTCAGAACAGTCATCTGTCAACAATCACGGATAGATGGTGCAACCGCAATTGATCTAACTCATCTGCGTTAATCTGAACTTCCCCCTGCAAATATACTTACACAGGCTCAAAAGCCTCTAACCACAAAGGTTTCAATTGTTGAGTAAAAAATGTGTACCCATCTAGATGATTGATATCTGTTTGCGCTCGGCAATTATATTGAATCTACAACAATTGAGGGCGAGATCCTGCGTCAGCTATTGCTTATCAATGGGTACAAAATTTGCGCTCAACAGTTGCATCCTTTGTAGAGTAAGAGTTTTAGGACTGTTAGTACATTTTTATGGGGGAAGTCCAGCTTAATGAAGCTGTACCGACTTCAAGCCTTGGGCTGGGAAAATTGAGAATTTACTGCTAGACAAATTACTATAGCAGTCCTAAATGAGTCGCAAAATTTTATAAATTATAATAATTAGGGAGTATAATAATACTTGTATACTGGAAATCGGCAAAAAAGCAATATGTCTGAGCAACACTATTTACAAGAATTAAGTGATTTTATAGATGGCAACCCCGACCCGATAGAACTGAAGCGAGCTTTAGCAGTAAGGATGTGGATTGAGGGCGTAACTGGTTCGGAAATTAAAAAAATATTAAATGTATCAGCAACATTTATCAGTCAATCCAAAATGAAATTTATCAAAAATGGAGTTGAAGAATTAAAGCTGAGGTATCAAGGGTCAAAAGCATATCTAAGTCCAGCGCAACGCCTAGAGATTGTCAATTACTTAAATACTCAAGAATATTTGAGCTTACAGGAGTTTCAGATATATATAGAAGACAAGTATGATGTTCGTTTCAAATCAAATCAAAGTTATTATACATTACTTGATGAAGCCAAGGTTAGCTGGAAGAAAACTCAAAAAAGTAATCCAAAAAAAAACGATGAATTGGTAAAAACAAAAAAGATAGAAATCGAAAAAGTTCTGGCAGAAAACCGCTTGGAGATAGAAGCTGGAAGACTTGTGGTGTATATGATTGATGAATGTCATCTGCTGTGGGGTGATGTTTGTGGATATGTTTGGGGAAAGAAGAATAAAAGAATAGAAGTACCCATGACAAATCAGAGAGAAAGGCAAACATATTTTGGTGCCCTCAACTATCAAACAAAAAAATTTTTTGTACAAGAATATGAAGCCGGAAATTCAAAGAATACAGTTTTGTTTGTCAAATACCTGCAAAATCTGAATAAAGGAGCTAGAATTTTAATATTTTGGGATGGGGCAAGTTATCATAAATATGCAGAAATGCGAGAGTATCTGGGCGAGGTAAATCAAGGTTTAGAAAAATCTGAATGGTTAATAACATGTGAATTATTTGCCCCGAATGCACCTGAGCAAAACCCTGTAGAAGATATTTGGCTTCAAGGCAAAAAAT
Organism: Microcoleus sp. Pol12B3; assembly: GCF_036701355.1. NCBI lineage: Bacteria > Bacillati > Cyanobacteriota > Cyanophyceae > Oscillatoriales > Microcoleaceae > Microcoleus > Microcoleus sp. Pol12B3. The sequence goes on along the minus strand of NZ_JAUBQS010000007.1, from coordinate 99,041 downwards.
TTTTGAGAGAACATTGGTATTTATGTAAATCTTTCCCACTTATTAAAAAATTATTTATGCTGGTAACTCATTGTCAGATTTTTGATTTTTCCAAATTATATATGTATGACTTTTTTGTTGAAAACCCTGAATTAATACCAACTTAATCATGATTAGTGAAACCCGATTAGTTTGCAACTGATTTAGGATTGCTATAGACACCTAAAAAGAAATATCTATAACAACTAGACAGGTGCTAAACATGATAGACAGAGTACAAATTAATTTGAGATTGGACGGCAAGCAGGAATTACTCGAAACCATTAAGAAAGTAGCAGCAGCAGAGGGTTTAAGCCCCCATGCTTGGGTAGTTAAGACATTGGAGCAAGCGACCGTTAACCCTACGCTACAATCTCAACCAATTGCCCAAAGTCCCACAATCCCAGATAGAGAGCCGATACTAGATCGCAACTTAGACATAATGCTAGACACTAAATTAGTGGCTAAGTTCGCGGCGCTTGAGGAACCGCTGTGGGAAATTGAAAACCTGAGTAATAACGGCGATGAATCACTCAGGCAAGAATTAGAGGCGGAAATTTGCAGATTGGTTGCTCAATTTACTAACGCAGAGTGGGAAAAATTAATAGAGTTGCGAACCCAGTCGCAGCCATTGTGGGAGAAAATTACCCCCGAGGATGCTCAGAAAATGCGAGACATAGCTCTGGTTTGGTGGCGTCAACTCTACCCGGACCAAATGGGGGAGCTCTTTGAGGAAATGTATGGTCGGCAAGAGCCAGGGACTAAGTATACTGTGGCCACTATTACCAAGTGGTTGCAAGGAGAAGTCGTTGAAGTCCGTGATCGCATTACTCAGCTCATACGTCTCCGGGAAAGTTGACTACAGCATCTCTTATTTTGATATCCCCGCCTAGAACTGGACTTCCCCCATAAAAATGTACTAACAGTCCTAAAACTCTTACTCTACAAAGGATGCAACTGTTGAGCGCAAAATTTGTACCCATTTATAAGCAATAGCTGACGCAGGATCTCGCCCTCAATTGTTGTAGATTCAATATAATTGCCGAGCGCAAACAGATATCAATCATCTAGATGGGTACACATTTTTTACTCAACAATTGAAACCTTTGTGGTTAGAGGCTTTTGAGCCTGTGTAAGTATATTTGCAGGGGGAAGTTCAGGTTAATCTGTGTTTATCTGCCCTCATCTGCGGTTAAAAAAAGAGAATGTATTAACCGCAGATGACAACGGATTGACGCTGATTCACGCAGATGAAGATCAGATTCAGGACTAATAGTAATTTCCCACATCAAACCCGGTTTCGACACACAAGCACGCGGGCCACTCAATCAATTAATTCCTCCTCCAAGCAATGCTTCAGCTTTTGAGCCAGCACCTCAACGTTAGGCTTTCTCAACATAGTCAGGTGATTCCCAGGAACGCTAATCACCTCTACTTTTTCCGTGGTTAATTCACTCCAGCCAAGAGTCGGATCTTGATGACTCATGCTTAGCTTTTCCCTCGATCTAAACAGAGTAATTCGCTGCGGATAAATTTTCGGTCGATAGCTGAGAGTTGCTTGACTGTTAGCCTGAAATACAGTAAACATCGAGGGGATTGCCAGCTCGCGCCAGCTCCGTTCTTTTGACTCCTGAGATAGGATGCTAACCATAACGGCCTGTTTCCAATTCCAGCGATGCAAAAAATTAGCTGCCAAATTAAGCATCTTATTTAATTTCGGAAATTTGGCCGCAATACCGCCACTTTGAACATTTTCTGCAGCAGCCACCAAGCGAAAATAATCTACTACAAAAGGCCAGATAGAGCGCGAAACAGTCGTCAGAATAAACTTGCAACCGTCCCAAAAAGAAGGTTTGTTAGCAGAAACCGGCGCTAAAGTATCCAACACAGCAAGTAAAGCCACTTCATCCCCCGCTGCGAGCAACTGTTGAGCCATCTCAAAAGCCACCAAACCTCCAAAAGACCAACCTCCTAAAAAATAAGGCCCTTTTGGTTGAACTGTACGCAAGGCTGCGATGTAGTCAGCCGCCATGTCTTCAATCCTAGTTAACGGAGAAGTTTCGCCGTCAATACCCTTTGGTTGCAGCCCGTAAAACGGTTGATTTTCTCCTAGCTGAAATGCTAACTCGACATAAGGAAATACGACGCCAAAGATGGGATGGACGCAGAAGAACGGGGGATTTTTACCGCGAGGTTTAATTGCAACTAAAGGCGACCATTCCAGAGAATTTGTTTCTGAAGATAGCGAATCTGCTAAACCTTCAATTGTCGGATTTAAAAAAAGAGCAGATAGCGGCAATTCGCGCTCAAATTGCTGGTTAATCTCATTAATGAGGCGGATTGCCAGCAGGGAATCTCCACCCAAATCGAAAAAGTTATCGCCAATGCCAACGCACTCTGCGTTGAGGATTGCGGCCCAAATTTTGGCGAGGGTTGACTCGGTTGGTGTGCGAGGTGCAATGCAGCTTTTATCTACTGAATAGCTAGTTAGATTTGTCGGTGCAGGTAGGCGCAGGCGGTCAATTTTGCCATTAGGAGTTAGGGGCAGAAAATCCATCGCCACAAAAGCACTGGGAATCATGTAATGGGGCAGTTGTTGTTTGAGAAAATTGCGTATTTCCCTGGGATTAAGCGTCTGATTGTGATTGGGGACGACATAAGCAACTAGGCGTTTGTTGCCAGACAAATCATCCGCAGCAACCGCCGCTGTTGCTTTGACTGCTGGATGCTGAACCAGCAGCGCTTCAATTTCTCCCAATTCTATTCGATAACCGCGAATTTTTACCTGTTCGTCAGTGCGGCCTAAAAACTCTATATTGCCGTCGGGAAGATAGCGAGCTAAGTCACCAGTTTTATAAATTCGTTCTCCTGCTTTCTGGCTAAAGGGATTAGCAATAAATCGCTGGGTGGTTAATTCGGGGCGGTTCAGGTAGCCTCGCGCCAATCCGCTGCCGCCGATGTACAATTCACCGGGAATTCCCACGGGTACAGGCTGTAAATTTTTATCTAAAATATAGAGTTGAGTGTTAGCTATCGGGCGGCCGATTGGCGGTTTTTTGCGTGAAGCGAAGCTATCGGGCAGGGAATCGCCAATTTCGGCAAAACTTGACCAGACTGTCGCTTCTGTAGGGCCGTAAGCGTTAAAAAATCTGCGCCGGGAAGCCCAGCGTTTAACAATATCCGGGGAACAGGATTCGCCAGCACAGATGATTGTTTGCAGTGCGGGAAGTTGGGCGTTTGGAAGGACAGCTAGCAGCGAGGGCGGGAGGGTAGCGTGAGTAATAGCATTGTCCTGCAAAAATTGGATTAATGTTTGTCCGGGCAACAAAGATTCTTTCTTGGCACAGTAAAGTGTTGCTCCGGTTCCTAATGCCATGACAATCTCAAAGATTGAGGCATCAAAACTCAGGGATGCGAATTGCAAAATGCGGTGATTTGAGTTTAAGTTAAAAGCTTCTATTTGAGCTAGGGCTAAGTTGTAGAGTCCCCGATGTTTGATTAAAACGCCTTTGGGTTTTCCGGTTGAACCAGATGTGTAAATGACGTATGCTAGGTTTTCGGGTATGATATTTGTAGTTGGGTTTTTGGAACTTTGTCGGGCGATAATTTCTCTGTCGGAGTCCAAACACACTACTGAAAAAACTCCGTAATTTTCCGGCTGCGTCAAGTTTTTTGCTAAGTGCTGCTGAGTTACCAAAATCGACACCTGAGCATCTTCTAACATGAAGTTAAGCCGCTCTTGAGGATAAGTTGGATCTAAAGGCAGGTAGGCTGCGCCTGCTTTGATAATGCCTAGCAATCCGACGATCGCATCTAAGGAACGTTCGACACAAAGGCCCACTAAAACTTCTGGTGCTGCTCCCAATTGCTGCAAGTAATGTGCAAGTTGGTTGGCTCGGCTGTTGAGTTGGCTATAGGTTAACTGCTGGTTTTCAAAGACGGCGGCGACAGCATGGGGCGATCTCGCGACTCGCTCTTCAAATAGCTGATGGAAACACTGGTTTTGCGGATAATCTCTCTGAGTGTCATTCCAATCGATTAATAATTGCTGGTATTCTGGCGCTGTCAGCAAAGCCAAGTCGCTGAGGTGCTGTTTGGGATTGGCAACAATGGCTTCAAGCAGCGTTTGGAAATGTCCCGCCATGCGCGCAATTGTGGCGCTATCAAATAAGTCTGTGCTGTAGACAAATTGCCCTTGAATACTTCCTGCATCTTCCCACAAGTGGCACTCTAAATCTAGCTTGGCGGTTCCTGCGTCAAAGTCGATCGCCTCGAAAGCGATTCCCGGCAATTCTAGCGCTGCTACAGGAGTGTTTTGCAGGCTGAAACTGTGTTGAAATAGGGGGTTGCGGCTCAACTCGCGATCGGGGTGCATTTCCTCAACCAACTTCTCGAAGGGCAAATCTTGGTGAGCGTAGGCTGCCATTGCGACGTTTTTTACCCGATGCAATAGTTCCCGAAAAGTGGGGTTTCCTGATAAATCTGCACGCAGCACCAAACTGTTGACAAAAAAACCGATTAATGCTTCAATTTCGCTCTGGTTGCGATTGGCGATCGGCGTTCCTACTGCAATATCTACTTGTCCTGTATAGCGGTACAGCAAAGTTTGAAAAGCGGCTAGTAGAGTGATAAATAAAGTCGCGCTTTCTTGCTGGCTCAATGACTTTAGCGCCTCGCTCAAAGCAGGTGATAGTGTTATAAATTGTTTGGCGCCGCGGTAGGATGGAACGGCTGGCCTTCGCCTGTCTGTTGGTAGATTGAGTGTGGTAATTCCGTTTAACTGCTGCCGCCAATAAGCTAACTGGGTTTCTAATACTTCGCCCTGCAGCCATTGGTGTTGCCATTCTGCAAAGTCGGCGTACTGCACGGGCAGCGCTGGCAAGTGCGAGATCCCATTTTTTACAAATGCTGTGTAGAGCATTCCCAGCTCTCGAATTAGCACTCCAATCGACCAACCATCAGCCACAATATGATGTAAATTCAGCAACAATATATGTTCTGTTTCACTGAGTTGTAACAGCGTTACTTTGAATAACGGCCCGGCGGCTAAATCGAAAGGGCATTGTGCTGCATCGGTTGCGAGTTGCAGCGCTGCTGTTTCCTGCTGAGTTGGCGAGAGATTTTGTAAGTCGATTGTGGGAAGAGATACGGTTAAAAAGGGAGCAATAACTTGTACGAGTTCCCCTTCCAAAAGCGTAAAAGTAGTGCGTAAAGTTTCATGCCGCTGCACAATTTCATTGAAGGTTTGCTCTAAAAATATTAAGTTGAGCGAACCAGTTAAGCGGACCGCTGTTGAAACATTATAGAAAGGATTACCCGGTGCTAATTGATTGAGGAACCAAAGCCGCCGCTGAGCAAACGATGCTGGAAATACAAAAACTTCTGTTTCTTGCTGCATATTTATCGAAATTGCATCCTGTTCAACAGCCATCCTTTTCATTTACTTTCTAGATTCAACATCTTGCCCAACCCAAAAACCATCTTAAAATTATCTGCGTTTATCAGCGTTAATCTGCCCTTCATCTGCGGTTGCTCTATCAATCAAAAAATTATGCAATAGGTCCATTAAAAGACGATAGCTTCCGCCGCCGACTATCGCGCGAAATCGGCACTAAAGCCGGAGCATCACTTTTAGCATTCTTATCTTTCAAACTCTCAACAATCTTAGATAATTCTGAAATAGTCGGCGCTTCAAAAACCCGGCGCAAAGGTAACTCTACCGCGAAAGCATCTCGCACTCTCGAAACAAGCTGAGTCGCCAGCAGCGAATGGCCTCCCAATTCAAAGAAATTGTCCCGGATACCCACTCGCTTTATCCCCAAAACCTCAGCCCAAATTTTCACTAAAACTTCCTCAATAGAAGTATGAGGCGCAACATAACCGCCAGCCCATTCTAACTTAATCGGCTCCGGTACAGGCAAAGCGAGGCGATCGACCTTTCCGTTAGCCGTCACCGGTAGCGACTCCAGCACCACAAAAGCCGACGGAATCATATATTCCGGCAGTTTTTCTGCTAGATAAGCCTGCAACTGTGGCACTAATTTCCGCGCTGCTTTAGCTTGTAAGGGATTGTTAGCATAAGAGCGCCAAGGACGCAAGTTATCGCTTCTGGTTTCTGGCACAAAATCTCTGGTTTCGCCCCGTGCAAACACTACATCGTAGCGCCCCTGACTGTCGGAATTAGACCAACTAATATTAACCTTATACGGAACTTCCAAAGCATACCACAATTCTGGATCTACTCCTAAATCCTCGACTTTTTCCACGGCTTTCTGCAACTGACCTGCTGTTGGAAATTTATCGACAACAGACAGCAATTCTGTCGCCTTAACTGCTGCCGTTACCCGCGCATTAGGCACATTAGCAATTCTTAAAACATCGAGTTGATTTTGCAATAATATTTGTTGCACCTTGGTAACAGTCAGATTCTGATTTTCAGCCGACCAATCCAGCCGTTTCGATTCCCCTTGTGCCGGGGATTGGGGGGGATTTGTTTCCGACGCAATATGCAGAATAGCATTGTACCGAAAATCAGTTAACTCATTGTGATAACTACCGCGAATTAATTGAATCTCTACGCCACTAATCTGCGGAAAGCGCTGCTTTAATGCGCTAAAGAAATCGGGTTCAATAACTAACTCTGTTTCTTGAAAAATTTGCATTTGTACTCGCTGCTGCAACTGTTCGCCAGCGAGAGAAGGTTCGGCTTGATACAGTTGTACCGAAGCGTGGAAAGCTGCCAGCAACGGCAAGCTGCGCACATCTCCGATGAATATAAAGCCACCGGGGGCAGTTGCTTTCACCGCACCTTCTAGCACCTGCACCAGATAGTCGATATTCGGGAAATATTGCACGACAGAGTTGAGAATTACCGCGTCAAAAGCTGCTGTCTCTACTCCTGCAAAGTCTGTCGCCATTTTCTGAAGCAGGGTTACATTAGCTAACTGTTGATTTGCCAAGTGCTGCCGAATATAGTTGAGCGAAATAGGTGAAAAGTCTGTTCCGCAATATTGAGTACAGCGAGGGGCAATTTGGAACAGCAACAAACCTGTGCCGCAGCCAATTTCCAACACTCGGCTAGGCTGCAAAGCTAAAATTTGGGCAGCTTGATTGTTCGCCCAGTCGCGCACCTGTTCTGCTGGGATTGGCTGATTAGTATAACTGCTATTCCAGCCGACAATATTAAAGGTTGGATCTGAGTCAACAGCAGGTTGATTGTAAGTTTCATTGTAGAGCATTTGCCACTGCAAAACCTGTTCATCCTGCAATTGCATTATTTGGTTTTTTTCGCTGGCACTGCTATATTCAGGCTTCAGGGCAATATAAGCTACTAAACGTTTATCTCCCTGTCCATCTTCCGAAGCTATTGCTACAGTTTGCTGCACGGCTGGATGTTGAGTTAATACTGTCTCGATTTCTCCTAATTCGATGCGGAAACCGCGAATTTTTACTTGTTCGTCGATGCGTCCTAAAAATTCAAGGTTGCGATCGCCTCTGTAGCGCACTAAGTCGCCGGTCTTGTAAATTCGCTCTCCTGAATTTGGTTTAAAAGGATTGGAAATAAATCGTTCTGCGGTTAAATCTGGGCGGTTGAGGTAGCCGCGAGCGAGTCCGTTTCCGCCAATGTACAATTCGCCAACAACGCCGATCGCCACTGGCTGCAAATATTTGTCTAATATGTAGATTTGAGTGTTAGCAATGGGGCGACCAATTGTCGGGGCGATGCCTGTTTGCTCTGTTACAGAAATATAACCGGAAGTTGTGACGACGGTATTCTCGGTTGGGCCGTAATTATTTACTAGCTTAAATGGATGGGATTTTAAAGGATGTTGTTGCAGTTTTTCGCCGCCTGCGAGCAAGATTCGCAACGCTGTTGTTTGAGGCCAATCTAATAGCAAAACTTTCTCGGCTAAAGGTGTTGGCAAAAAGCTAATTGCGATCGCGTTTGATACTAACCAGTTTTGCAGTTTTTCAGGATCTCGCCTGATGTCATCTTCTGGAAAGTAGATGCTAGATCCCGCGGCGAGATAAGGCCAAATTTCCCACCCGCAAGCATCAAAGCCGATCGCTGCAATTTGCGTTGCTCGATCGCCCGCTGACACCCCAAACTCTCTTTGATGCCAAAAAACGAGATTTAACAAGCTCCCGTGCTCAATTTCCACTCCTTTCGGCTTTCCCGTGGACCCGGAGGTGTAAATCGCGTAAACCAGATTTTCGGCTGTCGCTGCGCTGGTGGGATTGTCGGCGATTTCTTGGGAAATCATCTCCCAGTCTGTGTCTAAACAAACTATCTGTAAATTGGGCGATCGCAATTTCTCTATCCATTGCTGCTGAGTTAACACAACAGATAATTGAGCATCTTTTAGCATAAAGCTCGATCGCTCAGCAGGATAGCTCGGATCTAAAATTAAGTAAGCTCCTCCCGCTTTCAGGATACCCAACATCCCCACGATCAGATCGAGCGATCGCCCGCAGCAAAGCCCGACTAAAACTTCTGCCCCAACCCCCATTTTTTGCAGATAACGTGCTAGTTGGTTGCTGCGGAGATTTAGCTCTCCATAGGTGACTCGCTCCTCTCCAAATACCAGCGCCACCGCATCCGGTGTCCGATCGGCCTGCATTTCAAATAGCTGATGGATGCACAAATCTTGCGGATAATCTGCCTGAGTATTGTTGCATTCAACTAACAAATGATCGCGCTCTTGGGCGCTCAAATATTGCAAGTTGGCTATGCGCTGTTCGGGATTTGTCACAATGCTTTCTAACAAGGCTTGAAAATGCCCGATCAGGCGGCTAATCGTAGCTTCATCAAATAAATCGGCGCTGTAAATAACCATGCCGCTGATACCCTCCGAGCTATCAACCCACAGCTTATTGCTGGGCGATTGGTTGCTTCCCGAGCTGTTGGGCGATCGCTCCCACAAATGAAACTCCAAATCAAACCGCGCTGTACCCACATCTAACTGCTGCGGGCTGAGTGTTAATTCTGGCAATTCTAACCGATTCCCCGGCGCGTTTTGCAGCGCAAACGCCACCTGAAATAAAGGATTTTGGTTCAACGCGCGATCGGGGTGCAGTTCTTCTACTAACTTCTCAAACGGCAAATCTTGGTGAGCGTAAGCTCCTAATGCTACCTCTTTGACTCGGTTTAAAAGTTCCCGAAAAGTTGGATTTCCCGACAAATCTGTACGCAGCACCAAACTGTTGACAAAAAAACCGATTAATGCTTCAATTTCACTGCGGTTGCGATTGGCGATCGGCGAACCTACAACAATATCTTCTTGCTGGGCGTAATGGTAAAGCAACGTTTTAAAAGCTGCCAGCATTGTCATAAACAGCGTCACTCCTTCGCGCTGGATCAACGTTTCTAAAGCCTCGCTCAGTTGTTTTGGCAGTTGCAAAAATTGCCTTTTGCCCCGATAACTTTGAATTGCTGGCCGGGGTCTATCCGCAGGCAAATTTAGCATAGAAATGCCGTTTAACTGCTGTCTCCAGTAAGCAAGCTGCCTTTCTAAAACTTCCCCTTGCAGCCATTCGCGCTGCCATTTTGCAAAATCAGCATACTGGATCGACAAAGCTGGTAAAGGCGAAGGTTTTTCGCTAGCAAATGCCGTGTAAAGTGCGCCTAATTCCTGAATTAGCACTCCGATAGACCAACCGTCGGAGACAATGTGGTGCATATTCAGCATTAGTAAATATTCGGCATCATCTAAGTGCAATAATGTGACTCGCAGCAACAAGTCATTGGACAAATTGAAAGAGCGTTGAGCTTCCTGGGCGGTGAGCCGGTTTGCTTCAGTTTGTCGAGATTCCTTTGGCAAGTTTCGCAAGTCCACTACATTAATCGGAAGGTGGAAAGCAGCAGCTATTCTCTGAACAGGTTGCCCCGAAACTACTGCTAAAGTCGTGCGTAAAGCTTCGTGACGGCGCACAATTTCATTGAAGGTTTGTTGCAGCGCCGAAAAATTGAGCGAACCTGTCAAACGCAAGGCTGCGGGAACATTATAGAAGGGATTGTTCGGGACTAATTGGTCGAGAAACCACAAGCGCTGCTGTGCAAAGGACAGCGGTAGATTTCCTTCTCGCCCCACCGGAACAATCGGTGTAGGAGTGAAACTAGAAGTACGATTAGCTGCTTTTAAAAATGAAACTATTTCGGCTTTTTTATGAGAAATTTTGGCTCGTAGTTCGGGTGTAATAATTCCTTCGGGAGCGTTGCAGCGCAGGATCTCGCCCTCAACAAAAATATTAATATCTAGACTGCGAAGGTAAGATAAAAACTCAACTAACTCCACCGTGACAGAATCTCTGGCATTTGGCGATGAACTCGATATTTTTGGCTCTGGCATTTTGAGTCATCCTGTGATTACTTTGGCAAATATATAAAATAAATTCTACCAGCGCACAAATTAAGAGCTTAACTTACCGCTTGCTTACTGTGGCCTAACCTGAGTATGATTCTGTTTGAATCCGCAACCCAAATTCTACCCAAGGTTTCAGCTTATGCCGTTCATGCCCTTCAATTTTCTGTTTCTATGGCTGCTGGGACTGCTGTCCCTCGGGGTACTTGGCGGAGGTATATACATTATTTACGAATGGTACATCGGCGAACTTGTAGGGATTTCCTACTTAGTCAGCGGAGTCTTGATGCTTCTTTGGTCTGTTGGCGGCCGCTTTATCAGTTTGCCCCTGTTCCGCCACCCCGGTGCTGACGAACCCAAGCCCACGCGGACGGGTACGGTTGAGCGAGTAGAGAGGCCTGATGGCACTATTTTACAAGTAGAATTCTACGGCCCAGAGGACGGACAGCCGATTATCCTCTCTCATGGTTGGGGGCCGAACAGTATGGTTTGGTATTACGCGAAACGGCAACTAAGCGATCGCTACCGAGTGATTGTTTGGGATCTTCCAGGTTTAGGAAAATCCACTCGACCAAAAAACAGCGACTACTCCCTAGAAAAATTTGCCCGCGATCTCGAAGCCGTCATTGCCATAGCAGGAAATAAACCTGTTATCCTACTCGGACACAGCATGGGCGGCATGATTTCTCTAACATTCAGTCGGCTTTTCCCAGAACTTCTCGGTAGTCGAGTAGCTGGTTTAATTCTGGTAGATACGACTTATACTAATCCCGTCAAAACCGCTATTTTTAGCGGTTTATTACGCGCTTTGCAGAAGCCGCTGCTCCAACCTATGCTCTACCTCACCATAGCTCTTGAACCGATTATGTGGGGAATGACTTGGCTGAGCTATCTCAATGGTTCACTGTACATCAGTGTAGAAGTATCGGGATTTAAAGGCACTGAAACGCGCGGTCAATTAGAGTTCTCAGCTTTCTTATCAGCCTTGGGTTCTCCCGGTGTTCTCGCTCGCGGCACACTGGGAATGCTCAATTTTGAGGAAACAAAAACTTTGCCATCCATTGACATTCCTGTGTTGGTGATCTGCGGCGATTCAGATATCGCCACTACCCCCCCAGCTAGCCTGCGAATGAAAGCAGAATTACCTCAAGCAGAGCTAGTTACTATAAAGCGAGGAGGACACATGGCATTAATTGAGCACAACCAGCAGTTTGCAGAAGCTGTCAGGGCATTCTGCACTGAAATTTCGTGACTAAAAATGTGAGTTAAAACTGAGATATTGCAGCATTCTCAAGAACAGGCAAGATGCCTGTTCCACAAGACATTAAGTTTTTTGTGGGGTGGGCGTCCCGCCCGCCCTTGAAAAACTATTACACAGCACCGATTTATTTGCGCCAACCTTAAAATTTCACATCTTCGCGCTCATTTTCGTCTGTTCTAGGAGTATCCAAACCTTTCGCAGCCCAGCGCATTGTCTCAATGTATTTTGCCAGACTCGCTACAGTCGGAGCCTCAAACAAATTGCTGACCGATAACTCGACTTGCAAAGCGTCTCGGATGCGAGAAATCAACTGAGTTGCTAGCAGGGAATGCCCGCCTAGCTCAAAGAAATTATCGTAGATACTAACCTGCTGTTTTCCCAAAACTTTAGCCCAAATTTTCCCGATCGCATTTTCGAGTTCAGTCCGAGGCGCTACATAATTTTCTGTTATATCCTCGCTGTCTGTATCTATATCAGGCAAGGCGCGGCGGTCTACTTTGCCATTAGGCGTCAGCGGCATATTCTCCAACACTGCATAACTTGCAGGAACCATATATCCTGGTAACTTTTCTTTCAAAAATTGGCGCAAGTCACTTGACTTTAGATTGTGAATTCCTGATTTTTCATTGATGCCGTCAGGAATAACATAAGCTACCAAATGTTTATCGTCTGGGATGTCTTCCCTCACAATTACTACTGCTTCGCGCACTTGTGGATGCTGGCACAAAGCCGCTTCAATTTCTCCCAATTCGATGCGGTAGCCGCGAATTTTTACTTGGTCATCAACGCGACCTAAAAACTCGATGTTGCCGTCAGCTAAGTAGCGACCTAAATCACCTGTTTTATAAAGGGTAGAACCAGATTTATTGCTAAAAGGATTAGGAATGAATGCAGCAGCAGTTAAATCTGGCTGGTTGAGGTAGCCTTTCGCCAATCCGTCACCGCCGACGTACAATTGACCTATAACACCGATCGCCACCGGCTGCAAATCCGCATCGAGGAGATAAATTTGCGTGTTGGCGATCGGGCGGCCGATGGGGATAGATGTTGCGGTTTCGGGTACGTCTTGCACGCAATAATAAGCCGAAAATGTGGTATTTTCTGTAGGCCCGTAAACGTGAATTAATTTAGTGCTTGGCTTTTGTTGGAGAACTTTTTTAACCCATCTCATATCGACCGCCTCTCCGCCAAACAGCAAGCAGCGCAGCGAATTAAAAGCTTGCGGTAAAACTCTAGCAATTTGTTGGAATAAGGCAGTTGTTAAAAACAAAACTGTGATGCCTTCTTGGCGCAATTCTAAGGCTAAATCGTGGGGCGAAAGGGTAATATTTGTGCTAATTCCCACGAGTTGAGCGCCGTTGAGCAAGGCTCCCCAAATCTCGAATGTGGCTGCATCGAATGAAGCGTTTGATGCTTGGGCAATTTTATCGGTAGGTTCTATTTTTATATAGTTGGTGTTGAGTACCAGCCGATTTACTGCTTTGTGGGTGACAGCAACTCCCTTGGGTTTTCCTGTTGAGCCAGATGTGTAAATAACGTAAGCTAGGTTGTCTGCTGTTACGGTGTTGGCGGGATTTTCCGCGCTTTCTTTGGCTATGTGTTCCCAATCGCGATCGAAGTAAATCACCGAGTTTGAGAAGTCTCGGAAATTCTCAATTAATTTATCTTGAATTAGCAAGACTTTAACTTGAGCATCTTCCAGCATCAAGTTTAGCCGATCGCGCGGATAGCTCGGATCTAACGGTAGGTAGGCTCCTCCCGCTTTCAGTATAGCCAACATCCCCACAATTAGGTCGATCGATCGTTCTGCACAAAGCCCCACTAAAACCTCCGCCCCCACGCCCAGTTTTTGTAGGTAGCGCGCCAGTTGGTTGCTGCGACTGTTGAGTTCTCTGTAAGTCAGGTGCTGGCCCTCGAAAGTTAGGGCGACATCCTCCAGATGCTGCTGGGCCCGCTCTTCAAATAACTGATGAATGCACTTATTTTGAGGATAATCTGTCCGAGTATCGTTCCATTCTCTGAATAATTGATTCACTTCATCCTCGCTCAATAAAGGTAAGTTAGCGATTCTTTGTTCTGGATTAGTCACAATGCTTTCCAGCAGCGTTTTAAAATGCCTCAGCATTCGGGCGATCGTAACTTCATCAAATAAATCTGTATTGTACACAGCTACGCCTCTGAGCCCTTCCGAATCTTCCCACTGTTCGCCGTATCTGCTCCTAAAATTCTCCGAAGCTTCCCACAAATGCAGCTCTAAATCAAAGCGCGTTGTTTGAGTTTCCAAATGAAAAGAACTCAACTTTAATCCTGGCAATTCTAGCTCGTCCACCGGCCCATTTTGCAGACCAAATACCACCTGAAACAGCGGGTGGCGATTCAACGACCGCTCTGGGTGCAATTCCTCGACTAGCTTCTCAAAAGGCAAATCTTGGTGAGCGTAAGCTCCCAGAGTTACTTCCCGCACCCGGCCCAAAAAATCTCGAAATGTCGGGTTTCCCGAGCAGTTTGTTCGCAGCACTAAAGTATTGACAAAAAAACCTATTAATGTTTCAATTTCCCTGCGGTTGCGATTGGCGATCGGCGCACCTACAACAATATCTTCTTGTTGCGAGTAGCGGTAAAGCAAAGTTTGAAATGCTGCGAGCACAGTCATAAATAAAGTCGCTCCTTCTCGCTGCGAGAGCGCTACAAGTGCATCCTTCAAGTTTTTTGGCAGTTCTAAATATTGAGTTTTTCCGCGATAATTTTGCCGAGCTGGTGCAGGGCGATCGGTCGGCAAATTTAACACAGAAATCCCGTGCAATTGCTGCCGCCAATAAGCTAGCTGAGTTTCTAATACTTCACCTTGCAGCCATTCGCGCTGCCACTCGGCAAAGTCGGCATATTGAAGCGATAATTCTGGCAGGGGAGATGGCTGTTGATTTATCAAAGCTGTATAGATAGCCTCCAGTTCTCGAATTAGCACCCCGATCGACCAATCATCGGAGGCTATGTGGTGCATATTTAGCAAGAGAATATGCTCGGTCTCTGTCAGCCGCAGGATGGTGACTCGCATCAGCGGCCCGGTGGATAAATTGAAAGGGCGAAGAGATTCTGCTGCGGAGAGTTTTTTTGCTTCTGTTTGCCGTTGTGCAGGCGACAAATCTTGCAAGTTTAATACTTTTAAATTAGTCTTGAAAGCCGGAGAGATTATCTGCACTGGTTGACCTGATACCTCTGCAAAAGTGGTTCGCAAAGTTTCGTGTCGCTGCACTATTTCGTTGAAGGTTTGCTCTAAGGCTGTTAAGTTGAGGGAACCAGTTAAGCGCAGTGCTGTTACTACATTATAGAAAGGGTTTTCCGGTGCGAATTGGTCGAGAAACCACAAGCGCTGCTGGGCAAATGAGGCGGGAAAGACAAAGACTTCGCCTTCTGAGGAAATATTCAGTTTTTCTATATCCTTTGTAAAGGAATTGTCATAAATTTCGGAGGCCATATCTGTTGCTCTTGGGGGATGAGATGTGTTAATTTTTGGATGGCGCGGGGGTGGCTTTTTCAGGGTGCGATCGCCTCTTAAACCTTTCGCGAGCAAAAGATCGGAACTGTTAAAATCATAAACCTGGGTGCGGGAGTGCGGCACAAAGGCGGGCAAAAGAAACCGGATTTCTGGCCGCAGCATCAAGTTATCCATTGAGGGGCTAGGAGTGCGACCCCCCAATCAAATTTAGTCGCGGAACGGGCTCTTAGGCTTGTGATTCGAGTGCAATCGGGTGAGTTAGATGCGAGAATTACCTGGAGCAATCCGTGAAGAGGTCATGCTGTAGTATGATTTCTAATTGCACAAAGTGTTCTTGGGGCGATTCCCTACCGGATAGCTTTGCTTCACGCAATTTTCTCACATTTGTAGCTTAGCGACTACTATTGATTCAACAGTGTCTGCAATCTTTTAGAGCCACTCACTAGAAATTGCGACCTGATTTGTCACAATACTTAAGAACACTGAACGTGCAGTTTAAATTAGAGGTTATAGGCTAATGGCGCAGCGGAACGTATACTCGTCAAAGGACGAGCCAGAGGATGCACAATCAGCAGAAGAAGTTCTCCACTCAGTAATGCAAGAACTGGACGCTTTGCATCAAAATGTCAAAGGTCAGTTAAATCAAGACATTACTCGGCTGCAAACTGAAAAAAATCACCTGATTGAAGATATTGAAGACCTCCGGGAGCAATATCGCAAATTGCAGTCTCAGCAAATGGAATCTCTGTCTGGACGATACATTCAGCAGCAGCAATTGTGGCTGAAGCAGTTGGCTCAAGTTTTGGCTCACAATTTGCAGGATTTGTTGGTGCAGCGGTTCAACGAACTCAGCGCTAACTCGGGAAATTCTCTCAGCAGCCCGATTCCCAGCGGCGAGTTCCCGATACCCCTGCCGCCGAGCAACTACGACGAACGAGCCTCGCAGTTGCTGGCGGCGCTGGATGAAAGGATCGATCGCAGTTTCCAGATGCTGGAACAAGATTTAACCAGTTACGAAAGCGAGCTTTCCGTGCGGCTCAACAACATGAAAACCCTGGAAATGCAAGGGGAAGAGCTGTTACAAAATCTCGTAAACCGCATCAGGGAAGAACTCGAAGAAGAAGAAGAATATCTTGAGAATCCTTTCGATGCTCAAGATTCCTATGTCGAGGAATCAACTAATTCTGTTAATTCTGTCCGCCCGCAACTTCTGCAGCCAACACCTGTGGAAACGCCGCGAGAACCCGTGCCACAGCCTTCTTCAGCGCCACCGACGGCACCCGCTAAAGTAGCTTCTCAAGTGCAGACAGGTTTGGTGCTGGCTTTGTCTTCGGCGGTGGTATTGTCGCTATTTAATGTTTGTTTGAGAATTCTGATTAAAAGCAAAAATCCTCGGATGGTTTTTGGGTTGTTTGAATTTCCGGGGGTGGTGACTCCAGGTTTTGGAAATTCTTTGTTGATTTTGTTGATGCGGCTGATCGTGGTGATGGCTTTGATGCCGATATTGGCGACATTTCTGTATCCTTCTGTGTGGAAAGATATTAGACGGTTGTTCCAGTCGGGCGATCGAGCTTTGTGGAGTAAAGTTTTAGGAAGCGCATTTTTTCTGTTTTTGTCTCAGGTTTTGATTTATTTGGCGATCGGCAATATTCCAGCCGGGATTGCGATTACGATTTTCTTTATTTATCCGATCGTCACCGTACTGGGTTCTTGGATCTTGTTTGGCTCTCGTCCCAGCACAGTCGGCTTTTCGGCGATAGTCGGGATTACGGCAGGTCTGATTTTAGCTGGGTGGCCGAGTTTTGCGGCCCCAGCTCCGGGCGGTGGCAATGTCGGGGTGGGAGTCGCGGCTGCACTGGCTTCTGGGATTACCTTTGCAGGTTACGTATTGCTGACGCAAATGGCCGCGGGCAAGCTGCACCCAATTCCTTTTAGTTTAGTTAATTTCGCCGCGATTTTTGTATTTTCCGCCCTGAGTTTGTGGGTGCCGCTGTCGGACAATTTTGCTCCTAAAATCGACCAAAATGTTTGGCCTGGTTTGATTGTGGGAGGCGTTGTTTTAGGGGTGCTGACGCTGTTTAGCTATCTTTTGAATAATTTTGCCATCCGCTTTGCGGGGGCCGCCTTAGCGTCAGTAATTGGCACTTTGGGGCCGGCAATGACCGCACTCTTCGGGTTTCTAATTATCAATGAGAAGTTGCAGCCTGTGGCAATTCTCGGCATGGCTGTGGTGACGTTGAGCGTGGCTGCTATGAGTGTGGAACGCATAATGGCTCCTCAGAAGAAGGCTAGTTAAGGCTTGAATTTGGGCGCTCGTCCATTCCCAAACCCGGTTTCTTGAAGAAACCGGGTTTGGGAATGGCGAGACAAGATCGATAGGCTTATTGCATAAATCTTTGATTAATAGGGAAACCGTAGAGGCATTTCAAGATAGGAGAAGGAATGCCTACAATTGGAGTCTAAACAACAGAAAGAACCACTCGAAAACCCACAATACTAGCCTTGCAATCCGGCTGATATCTGAGGCGACACGCGCTGCGACAATTCGGAGGATGATCGTTCCAAGAACCCCCCCGCAACAACCTCAGCGATGAGTCCCCGTCAGACTCCCAAACGCTACCATCAGCAGGCGCACCGTTATAATTATTGTGCCAAGAATCCGCGCACCATTCCCAAACATTTCCGTGGAAATCGTACAATCCGAAAGCATTAGGTTTAAAACTGCCAACATCTGTCGTTTGAAAGCGATAAATTCCCTTCGGCGCTTCAGCGTAATTAGAACTTCCGTTGTAATTTGCTAAGTCGCTGGTAATCGTTTCCCCAAAGTGAAACGGTGTCATAGTTTCCCCCCGGCAAGCATATTCCCATTGGGCTTCGCTAGGCAAGCAATAATTATGACCAGTTTTGCGAGAAAGTCGATCGCAAAACTCCACAGCCTCGTACCAAGATACATTTTCTACAGGTCGATTTGCACCTTTAAAACGGGCAGCATCGGGATTGAGAAATATTTTAATTTCCGGCAGCGCTGCAACTGCTGTCCACTGGGCCTGAGTGACTGGAAATTTGCCAATATAGAAAGATGCTAAAGTGACTGGGTGCTGGGGTTTTTCGTCGCTGTCACCCCGATTTTTTGGGGAACCCATGAGGAAAGTACCGCCAGGAACAGATACCATTTCCAGCACTGTACTGCTACCAAGATGTTCTTCAAAAAAACGCGCTTTGCCCCTGTTAACATTAGTTTCCTTCCCGCGCTTGTCTACTGTCACCACCTGAAATTCAAAAGTGCTTTTGGCAGCGGTAATTCTCTGCGAGGCAGTGTTACGAGGCGGATTGGTGTTGGATTTTTGCCTGGGATTGACAGAGATATTACTATTGATTTGACTGCTGTGATTGAGAGGAATATTTAAAGCAAGTGGCCCTCCCTTTGTCACGGAAGAATTTAAAGCAAGTGGCCCTCCCTTTGTCACGGAAGAATTTAAAGCAAGTGGTCCTCCCTTGACAAAAGGCGGTTGGGGAGGTAAAGAATAGAGATTTAAAGCTTTGATTACTTCATCAGCAGATTGATATCTATTTTTGAGATAATCTTGAATTAACTTATCTAAAATGTTTGTCAACTCGCTGCTGACTTTTGTACCGACTGGCAATCGTTCTCTCCAAATCCAGCCGCCATTTATCGGGTCATAAAGGTCATCGGAACCGTCAATTTTTGGCAAGCATTGAGTTAGCAGTCTCAGGCAAGTTATTCCCAAACTGTACAAATCGCTTCCGGGGAAAACTTGACCGCGCATTTGTTCTATCGGCGAATATCCGGGCGTTCCTACCGTCGTGCCTACTTTGCTCATCAGGGAGCCCGTCACTTGTTTGGAAATGCCGAAATCTATCAAAACTAACTCTCCCCGCCCTCCCCTTCGGAAAGCTGAATTCCGAAAATTTCCCGCCTTTGGCAGGGATGAGCTAACAGAGGTGCGCCGCCGCATGATATTCTCAAGTTTGATGTCTCGGTGAATGACATGGCGATCGTGCACAAATTTCAAAATCGGCAAAATATCTGCCAGTAACTGCCAAATTTTTTCTTCGCTAAAAACACCCTGCTGAGTTAATTCAGCCAGTAAAGTTTGCCCCTCAATCAACTCTTGTACTAAATAAAGTCGCTTGTCTTGCTCAAAATAAGCAATTAATCGAGGAATTTGGGGATGTTCGCCGAGTTCATAAAGTCGTTTCGCTTCTTGCTGAAACAATTCTGCAGCTTTTTCAAGTGCTGAGGTTCCTTGAAATTGCGGTACAAACTGCTTGATTACGCAGGGATCGTCCATGCGATCCGTATCTACCGCTTCATAAGTTCTGCCAAATCCCCCTTCGCCCAACAGTCGAATCACGCGGTAGCGGTTTCTGAAGAGAGGCGTGAGGTCGGATTGGCCGCAACTTTGACAGAATTTAGAATTGTCGGGATTGAAAGGATTGGAGCAACTTGGATTAGAACAGTAGAACATATCTGGGAAGAAATGATCTGGTTAAAGTTATGATATCATGTCGTGTTGATTTGTTAGTTGATATTCGGGTGGTAATTTATAATCGGTAATCGGTAATCGGCAATCGTTAATAGGTGGGTATTACCCCTCATTTGTGCGTTCCGAAGATATTCTGACTTGGGAATTATAACTTCCTGACTCGCTCACGATTCTTTAACGCCGGTATTCCTCGCCACATTCGCAAATCAACTGACATCAATCCCTAGATTTCTTAAACATCTGGTGAATCAGATGACATCCGCAGCCTCTCGCATCAAAGCAAAAACCCTAGAATTATCTGCTAAATGTTAGAAAGCAGGTATCAAGATATTTAGAGATAAATCCCGATCGCACTTTTGGCATGGATCTTCCTGTGAGTTCCAGACACCTGCCACATTCCGTTTAATACACGCTTAAACTGGGAGTAAACTGCGATCGGCTGATATATCTAAACTTATAGTTATTGGGGCAATCAATAATCTGTTCACAGATGCCAGTATGTTACAGCTCGGCGATCGCCCAAACCAAAAAGCGATCGCACTCTCCGTATAAAAATAAGACTATAAACTAACAGAGCGATCGCACCGAATTGAAGAGCGATCGATCTACGGTAATAGCGTACCTACGTGCCAAAGTGGATAATGGCTGCGCGGATCGCGATGAACCACACCGCGAGCGTGGCAAATAGGTAAAGGTAGAACCGAAGTATGATGAGATTGAATGTGCAATGGACAGCACTATGCAATGTGCGAAACACAACGAAGACCCACGCGGCGTTTACATACACTGTATCCACCTGCTTTGTGATGAAGAGGTATAGGACAAGTGCATAGAAAAGCATCGGAATCTCGAACAGATTTTTTAGGTTATCCGATGGATTGGATACGCTTGGTGGCGAGATTTGTGCCAGTGCGCCCGCTACAGCAAAATCCTTTTGACCGAGCTTTCTACTGGTGATAAAACTGATACGGCGGATGTACATATACACCCAGACTACGAGTGTAAGAAACACTGTGGCAAAGAAGGGAGTGAAGATGGCATCTTGCGTCATTTATACCTCTAAAATTTGATTTTTTTGATAGTTGCTGGACGATAAAGTGCGCGATATGTGATGTACAAGGCTTGAAGAAACATAGAGTAACGTAAATCCAATTAGAGGATGAAGTATCTCTAGGTGAAGAGGAATTTTGAGATGAATGCTGGCAAATTGTAGTCCAAGCAGCACTGGCAAACTTGCGGCGAGATGTCGTATTCTACGTGAGAATGGGGCGATAAACGACCATCCCAGTAATACTAATGACAGTCCACTGTACCCTCGCACTAGCCAAACATGAATATTCCACCATGCAGGATTATTGAAGTAGGCAACTCCAACCGTCAATAACTGAGCAATTAAGCAGACATTAAAGACTATTGAAGTCGCATAAAAGCCGATCGGCATCCAAGGTGTAGGAGCGCGGTCGATTTCCAAATCTGTTGTCATGTCAATTTGTTTTTGAGACTATAACGGTAATATAATTCGAGTATTGCAATGCTTCTAGACCTCGATCGGGTACTCTTTTTGACACCATGAGCATGACAAGTCCCTTGCAGCTTTTATTTGAAGCGATCGACCAGGTGAAGGATGAACAAGAGCTGCGATCGCAAATCGTGCCCAAAATCGGTGAGTATTTTGCAGCTAAACGATCTGGAATCTTTTTCTTCGATCGACTTCCTTTAGCAGATAGCAATTTTCAGAAAACATTAAAAGTTGCGCTATCGATCGAACATAATCCTGTTGCACGTTATTTAGTGGAGCGCCATGCTCCTGTCCATGAAGCATTAGTGACATCATCACCCAAGGTTTGGACAATAATTTGTCCCCGCCCCGATCATTGGCACGTGATGGCGGGGCCGATTGTCAGTCGCGGTCAATTAATGGGTGTAGTGGGTTGTACGCGCGATCGGTCAATGCCCGCCTTTGATACACAAAATCTAGCGGATTTGAGTGCCATCTGTTTGCATTTGTCTGTTTGGGCTGCAACAGTGCGCGAAGCTAAGCTATCCGGTAGGGCATCGCAACACCAACCTTTCAAGAGCTCACGCCTAACGCCTCGTGAATTGCAAATTGCCGAATTGGTTGCTTTGGGGCGAACCAACGCAGGAATCGGGAGGGAACTTTGGATTACTGAGAACTCAGTGAAGCAAGCTTTGAAGCGAATGTTCCGTAAGCTTGAGGTTTCGTCTCGTGCAGAAATGGTTGCACAGCTTTCAGCGACCAAATATAATTTGCCAAGTGCAAAAAGCTCTCCATCCAACTTGATGCAGAACACCCACCAATAAACTTAACGCTAGAAACCATGAGAGCGATCGCATTGAATTGAAGAGCGATCGCTCTACTGGTATTTTTAATGTATTGAGTATTGCGATCGCTTATCGTCGCAACTCCTTCAGTCCATCAACGCTCGTTTACAAACATCAAGTCCTTGAGTTAAGCATTGTTCTCGCCACTTGCGAGATCTGGGTGCAAACATTTCTACCAACTGGTTTTTTGTCCATTCATAGTTCTGGTCTGACTTACCCCACCAGTAAGCGCGATTCTCCGCCCGCAATGCCTTCAAGACTTTAATCGTTGAGTAAGTGCCAAATTCTGCAGTTAGTAAATCATAGCGACACTCTGGTAGAAGAGCTTGGCACCAAGTTTTTAATCCACCGCGAATTGGATATGACACACCTTCTGTATTGTTCGGTTCTATTGTTTCTGCTCCAAATCGTTGAGCTAGTCTTGAACAAGATTCTGATGTTGCAGATCCGTCAAACAAAAGCTTATAAGTTCCCCAGCGCCCTAAACCTGTGTGGAAATCAATATGCACTACCTCAGAAGCATTACCAATCCATTGGGGCAAATTGCTAGCTAGAATCTCTTGAGTTTTGGATGGAGCATGACCGCCAAAAAACAGCCCCTTTGGAAAATCGTATTGCCCTACAGGAAAAGTGTTTTTCAAACTCGTCATTCCATATCTCCAAATTAGCCAAAGAGCTTGAAAAATATAAGGTTCAAAGCGTGATGGCGACGACGTTGGATTTAGAAAGGAATTGAATTTAGGATAAAGCTTTGGGCTGCCATCAAAAAATTCTTCAGATAATAAAAAGTTACGGTTTAAGTCTATGTTGTTTTCATTCCAACGTCGTCGCCATGCAAAACCATAAGGATTCAGAGCATGAATAAATATAACCTTAAAATCAGGTGACAACGATCTGAGAAGTTGGTGATTTTCTAACAAGGTAAGTTGAATTGCAGAGCCCAGAAAGCCTTCTACTCCATGCAAGCCACTAGAAATGACTACACATCGTCGTGGGTTGGAAGAACCACCGATAGCCACATCAATAGTTAATTCTTCACCAGTTGGACTAACCCGATCGATTGGATAGGCAGTGTGCTGATAACCGACAGATGAAGATGCTGCTCGAAATCGCTCTCGTGCCGTAATGTAGTTGGGTGAAAATGCTTCTGAATAGCTCATAAATCTTGATTGCCCACCAGTAAGCTTACAACTATGGTTCAACAAATAACTCAGAGCTTATAACTATTAATTATACTGTAGTTGCTGTCTAACACTTCGATCGCCCAAACCAATATCACACTACCCATAGGACAATAAGGCTAGAAACTCAGAGAGCGATCGCACCGAATTAAAGAGCGGTCGCCCCCACGTAATTTTGAAGTATTGGGTTTTGCGATCGAGTGTGGGAGACTACCATTCATCAAATGAATGATTAAATATTATTTTGTAGTTTGGGGCAGCAATTGATTTAGTGCACCACACAAGTATCGCTTCACCGTGTCTTTACTTGCACCCACCCCACTGGGAAGGGTAAAGATCATCTCAACATTTAATAGATTGCCGTCCATTGAGGCAAATACATCAATTGGCAAAGCACGTTGAAATGCTGTGGCGGGATTTTCAGCTTTCATTACACCTAAGTTCATATCCGTGCTGAGAGTCTTGATTCCCTCGCGGGCCAAAATTGGTCGTAATTGGGAAAATGCTCTCTCTATCGATAACCCCTCAACCTGAACACGTGCAGAAAAGGCGGCACCATTCAAAAAGTCCCCCTTTTTTTGAAAGCTTTCCTCACAGGTTGTGGCAACAGCGGGGGTAGCTAAACATATGAGAGCTAGAGTCAAGACAAGTAATCGCATATTAGCTTACTTATAATAATGAAACAATCATCAAGATCGTGATGCACCATTATAGGATAATTTGGCAAGTAATGCAAATGCCTTCGATGGTTTTTAGTATGAGTTGCAGTCCGGTTAGTATTTGCTGTTATTCTAGAACTAGAGCAACTAGAAGAATTAAGGGTAAAAACTAAAAGGGCGATCGTACTTAATAAAAAATCGATTTAATCTGTGGTAACATTTAAATTGTCTCTCAAAACAATTAAAGTCTTGTGGGGATTAGGGTCTGGGCATCTCTCCCGCCCTGAATATACAATTTAAATGCGTGACAGCTTCAGGCTGGATGCTCATTTCTCAACAACATTTCGCTCACTTCATGTAGGTTTGTTTGTAGCTCATCTAAAGTTATTCGGGAGAATTGGCTCTCTTAAAAATCGGTAATATAGGCTACAGATAAACCAGTCTCATGCTCTTCCGCTCGACCGGACTGAAGGTTCTGATTAAGTTAAACTTAAACAGCTTGACTTCCAAGCAAAATCGAATCAAACTAAGTTTAGCATCTATCAACCACTCTACGTAAAATCATTTAGATAGACGCTCCATGACACCAGCTAGAGAGCGAGCAATATTAATATATCCAATACGGCTCTCCAAAAGTCTAGCATTTAGATATTTCGCAATCACATAATCCGCAGCGTATAAACCATTTTCATCAACTTTATAGTCCCCTGTTTTTTTATCAATGATGACCATCTTGCCAACATTTTCTTCTAAGTCAATTTAGGGGTGGAGGCTGCTTTCATACAAATGTTTCGCACGACGCGGGACTTCTGCACGACTCACAAGGATTATTTACATACATTCCATTTTTGGTAATTTTTGATACTGGTACGGAAGTAACCTGTATTACGAGAATTCACCATGTTTCTGGAGCTAGTTGTTAGGTTTTATCTGCGTGATACATAGTCAGTGGCGCTGCAAGTTTGGCAGCAGCGTCGGGAGAACGAGTATTTGCTGGTTCCGATCCGGATCACCTTTAACTTATTTCATAATCGCATCTTGCTCGCTTACAGACTAGGTGTTCAACTTAGCGATGATCGGACGCTCAAGTAACTAAGTTCTGGCTAGCACACCCTTACAATAGACCTCTTAAAAAAGTACGCAAGGCGATCACGAGCTGTACACTGTTAAAATCAACGATCGCACCCGGTCGAATTGCTGCAAATATGTTGTAGTACGATATATAATCCTAAGTTAGAATAATTCAGGCTCAGACACATAATCAGCTACTGGGATGTAAAAAACCTAAAGTCTCAAAAAACTTGAAGCCTCTGTGCCGAGTACGTCCAGAGAACTTTAAACAGATGCTTTAGGTAGTGCGATCGCATAATGTATCTGGATGTGCTTGTCCAAGCCCCAATTCTTGCTTCTCCAACTCCAGCAGAGGTATTATAATTATAATTAAACATTAGATCGTGATGCACATTAGCATTGAATGAGCGGAGAAAATATTGGCACTTGCTAACAAGCTCATTCCCTGCTCGTTTGAATTTTCCCAACAGACCCTCCAACATCGCTGTCTCATATTCTCATCCATCAATTCCACATCCGAATAATCGAACTAATCGAAAAAACGAATATGAAAACCACGCTGCCCGGTTACAAACTCTTATCGTTGCCCCTTCATGAAGGGGTCAATACAGTTATTTATCGCGGCGTTAGGGAGTCCGAGCTAACTCCGGTTATAGTAAAAACCCTTAAAGCCGAGTATCCCACAATAGAAGAAATCGCGCGGTTGAGGCATGAATATAAAATCCTCGCAACTCTGGACATGGCAGGGATTGTCAAAGCTCACTCTTTGGAAAAGCATAATAACGGTCTGGCGCTAATATTAGAAGATTTTGGGGGAAAATCTCTGAAAAACCTAATGGTAGCTAAACACCTTGAAATAAGCGAATTTCTAAGTCTGGCAATTCATTTAGCCGAGACCCTAGCTCAACTGCATGAAAATAAGATTATCCATAAAGATATTAAACCGCAGAATATCATTATCAACTCCAAAACAGATAAAATTAAAATCATAGATTTTAGCATTTCCACTTACCTAGAGCGAGAAAACCAGATCCTCAGCAATCCCAACTTGCTAGAAGGCACCCTTGCCTATATGTCCCCAGAGCAAACCGGGCGGATGAATCGCTCAATTGACTACCGCACCGACTTTTACTCATTAGGGGTCACTTTTTATGAAATTCTGACTGGAAAGCTGCCGCATCAAGCCAGCGACCCCCTGGAATTAATTCACTGCCATATCGCTAAAAGACCAGTGCCACCCCATGAGCATATCGCTGAGATTCCCCAAGCGATTTCTGACATCGTAATGAAATTATTAGCCAAAACCGCTGAAGACAGATACCAAAGCGCCCTGGGGCTAAAAGCTGACCTAGAAATGTGCCGTCATCAACTGCAAACCCATGGGAAAATTGGCAACTTCTCAATCGGTAAGAGGGATAAATTTGGACAATTTCTTATCCCGCAAAAACTCTATGGCCGCGAGCAAGAAGTAGCCACTTTGATGGAAGCCTTTGAGCGAGTCTCCGGCGGAAACAGCGAAATGATGCTAGTGAGCGGCTACTCAGGAATTGGCAAATCTTCCTTAGTGAATGAAGTTCAAAAACCCATTCTTCGGCAGCGCGGCTATTTTATTTCGGGTAAATTTGACCAATTAAAGCGAAATATTCCTTATGCTTCTTTGATTCAAGCTTTCGCCGGCTTGATGCGGCATCTGTTAACAGAAAGTTCGGAAAAACTAGCGATTTGGAAACAGCAACTTTTAGAAGCTTTAGGCTCAAATGGCCAAGTCATAGTAGATGTCATTCCCGAAGTCGAACTGATTGTCGGGCCTCAAGGAGCGGTTCCGCAATTGGGGTCATCTGAATCCGAGAATCGCTTTAATCGCGTGTTTAAAGAATTCATTCATATATTTACTAAACCCTCACACCCGCTCGTCGTCTTTTTGGATGACTTACAGTGGGCAGATTCGGCATCGCTCAAGTTGATTCATCTGCTTATTTGTGACCCGGACAGCCAATATTTACTGCTGATGGGAGCCTATCGAGATAACGAAGTAAGTCCGACGCATCCGTTGATGCTAACGTTGGATGAGATTCAAAAAAATGGGGCGGTTGTAAATAATATCACTCTCCATCCTTTGGATATTGGCAACGCCAGCTTGCTGGTAGCCGATACCCTGAATGAGTCTTCTGTTGCGAGAAACCGGGTTTCTGAATTGGCCGAGCTACTTTTCAATAAAACCCAGGGCAATCCTTTCTTCTTGACTCAGATGTTCGCTACTCTGCATCAAGAAAAGCTATTGACCTTTGATTTCAGTGCTGGGTGCTGGCATTGGTCATTGAACCAAATTCAAGCGGTAGGCATCACGGATTATAATGTCGTCGAACTGATTGCCCGAAATATTCAAAAACTACCGGAGGAGACACAGGATGTCTTAAAATTAGCAGCCTGTATAGGAGACAAATTTAATTTAGACGTTCTGGCTATTGTCAAGGAAAAATCTCAGTCGGAAACGGCAACTGATTTGTGGGAAGCACTTCAGGCTGGCTTGGTTTTGCCCCTGAGCGAAGCCTACAAAATCCCTCTCGTTTTTACCTCCGATGAAATGAGCAGGGAAGTAAAGGAGAGAATAGCTTTAGATTCTCCTCTGCTATCATCCTCACCTGCCCCTTTGCCTTACAGCCATAACGCGCCTATCGCTTACAAATTTCTCCATGACCGCGTGCAGCAAGCGGCGTATTCTCTTATTCCGGAATCTCAGAAACAACAAACCCACTTTAAAATTGGTGAACTGCTACTAGAGCATACTCCAGCAGAGGAGATTGAAGAAAATATCTTTGAGATTGTCAATCAGTTAAATGTTGGGGCTGACTTCATCACCAATCAGGCAAAAAAAGATCGTCTAGCCCGATTAAATTTGATAGCAGGCAAAAAAGCTAAGGCAGCAACAGCTTATGAAACTTCCGCCAGACAACTACGGGTGGGGCTAGAACTCCTCAGGGAAGATAGCTGGGAAACTCAGTATGACCTGACGTTTTCTCTGTATGCGGAAGCGGCGGCGGTGGAATTTCTAAATATTAACTTCGAGCGCGCAAAAATGCTGTCTGAGGAGGCTCTCAAGCACGCGAAAACTCTGCTCGAAAAAGTCAAAGTTTATGAAATCCAAATGCAGTTTTATTCCTTGCAAAACCAGATGCAAGTCGCGTTAGATATCGGGCTGCAAGTTCTGGGTATGCTGGGTGTCTCCCTTTGTCCAGAGCCTCCACAAGAGATGAATACTGAGGCCTTAGCTCATCTGCCAGAAATGACGGATCTCAATAAGCGGATTGCTATGGGGATATTATGGAAATCCGCCCCTCTTGCTCATCATGTGACTCCTGCCTTATTTCCCGAATTCCCATTTACAATGATTCATCTTTGTATTCAATATGGTAATTCACCCCAAGCTGCTTCCGGCTATGGGATTTATGGCTTATTTTTGTGCGGGCCTCTGGGTGAAATTGAGGTAGGATATCGATTTGGACAGCTAGCTTTAAATTTGTTGGCTCGATTTGATGCCAAGGAAATCAAATCTCACGTCTATGTAGTTTTTAATGCTCATATTAGACACTGGAAAGAGCATGGGAAAGAAACCTTAGCACCATTGCTTGAGGGCATTAAAAGCGGTTTGGAAACAGGAGATTTAGAATATGTTGGTTATAATTCTATCTACTATTGCGATCATATACTTTTTACAGGCCAACCGCTGGAGTTTGTGGGTCAGAAGCAGGTGCAATACCTTAATTTACTTCTAAATCTTAAACAAGATTCCCATATTCGTTATTTAAAAACATGGAGACTAATGGTATTACAATTACTCGCCGCCCCTGAAGAAGAATATATGATAAAAGGCGAAGTTTTGAATGAAGAAGAAATCCTGCAACAGTCAATTGCCGACAATAAACATATGTTTATTTTTGTTGCTCACCTGACAAAATTAATTCGATTTTACTTGTTGAAAGATTACGCTCAGTCAGTGAAAAGCGCCCGCGAATCAGAAAAATACAAAGAAGGTGTACCTGGGCTGATGAGTAGTGTCGAACACAATTTCTATTATTCTATGGCTCTGCTAGCTCAATATTCAGAAGTTCCCAGCAGCGAACAAGAAGAATTCTTGAAGCAAGTGGCGAAAAATCAGGAAAAAATGCAGGAATGGGCTGTACATGGGCCGATGAATTATCAACACAAGTACGAGTTAGTGGAGGCAGAAAAAGCACGAGTCTTAGGAAAAATTGGCAAAGCGATGGAGTATTATGACGCTAGCATTCAAGGAGCCAGAGAACAGGGATACATTCAGGAAGAAGCCCTAGCTAATGAACGCGCTGCCGAGTTTTATTTCTCTCGCGGCCGGGAGAAGATAGCGGAGATTTATTTGACGGATGCTTACTATGGCTATGTTCGCTGGGGAGCGAAGGCAAAAGTGCAGGATTTATCAGAAGAATATCCTGAATTTTTCTCGCGAATACTGACGAAAGAAGCCCCCAGCTTCGACGTATCGCGGACGACCAGCTCGACGACTACGGGGAGTTTTGCAGCACTGGATTTAGCCTCTGTGATGAAATCTTCTCAAGCTATTTCTGGCGAAATTGTTCTGGAAAGTCTGCTTTCTAAGTTATTGAAAATTGCGATGGAGAATGCTGGGGCTGAAAAAAGCTACTTAATTTTAGAAAAAGATGGTCAACTGGTGGTAGAAGGCACGGCAAGCATAGATAATGATGAGGTCCTAGTGCTGCAATCCACCCCGATAGAAACTACTCAGAAATTGCCCTTTTCTATTCTCAATTATGTGGCTAGAACTCAGCAAAATGTGGTCTTAAATGATGCCAGTCGGGAGGGACTTTTTACCATGGATCGCTATATCGTCAACGCCCAACCGAAGTCGATTTTATGTATGCCAGTCGTCCATAAAGGAAAGCTCATTGGTCTGCTTTACTTGGAAAATAATCTGACAAGGAGTGCGTTTACTCCCGATCGTCTGGAAGTTTTAACTGTGCTCTGTTCTCAAGCGGCGATTTCCCTGGAAAATGCCCGACTCTATGCCAATTTGTCTGAGGCGACTGACAACCTGAAACAAGCCAATGAGCAATTAGAAGATTACAGCCGGACTTTAGAACATAAAGTGGAAGAGAGGACGCAGGAACTAAAGGAAAAAAATCTGCTCCTGAGGCAGGAAATTCGCGATCGCGTGCAGATAGAGCAAGCTCTGCGAATATCAGAAGCGCAATTAAAAAAACAAGCCGAACAATTAGAGCTTTCTTTCCAAGAACTCAAGCGCACCCAGACCCAGCTAATTCAGACGGAGAAAATGTCCTCCCTCGGACAGATGGTGGCCGGGGTGGCCCACGAAATTAATAACCCGATTAACTTCATATATGGCAACCTGAGTCACGTTAGGACATACAGTGAAGACATACTAGGACTGGTGAAACTCTATCAAGAACAATACCCCTATCCTACAGCAGCGATTGTTGAGGATATTGAGGCAATCGAATTAGATTTCTTGATGGAAGACTTACCCAAAGTGCTGGATTCGATGAAGGTGGGGGCAGACCGAATTCGCGAAATAGTCCTCTCCCTGCGAAACTTCTCGCGACTGGATGAAGCGGAAATGAAAGAGGTCGATATCCATGAGGGCATCGATAACAGCCTACTGATTTTGCAGCACCGACTGCAAGCTAAATTAGACCAGCCTGCTATTCAAATAATTAAAGAGTACGGCCCGCTGCCGCTGGTGGAGTGCTATGCCGGCCAACTGAACCAGGTGTTTGTAAATTTACTGGCGAATGCGATTGACACTCTCAATGACCAAAGGGGGCCGCGCACGATCGCAATTCGCACCTCAGTGGGGTATGGGGAAGAAGAAAAATCCCCGATTTCCAATCCCCCCCTTGCCGAAAGCTCTACAATTTCTTCGGTTGAGGTGGATTCCCACAACCTCGCCCCGACCCGGAAAGCTCCCCAATTTGTTGTGATTCGCATTTGCGACAATGGCCCTGGTATGACAGAGGAAGTAAACCGGCGGTTGTTCGACCCGTTCTTCACGACGAAACCCGTAGGGAAGGGCACGGGTCTGGGGCTGTCAATCAGCTACCAGATTGTGGTAGAAAAACACCGCGGACAGTTGAAGTGTGTTTCTCATCCCGGTGAGGGGGCAGAGTTCATCATTCAGATTCCTATTCGACAGGCTTATCAAAAATTGGCTTTGCAAAGCCAAACCTGATGAGTAGTTGTTATTGGTATTTCCATTCGTCTCTCTACAGGACTAAGTTGGAGGTATAGAATGCGATCGCAAATTAGATTTCAACCGGGGAATCTAGAACTCACACTTCACCGTCCAAGGATTGGTCGTACCCGCAATCTCTCTTCAGTTCCAATTAGAATCTCCAACGATTAGCCTTTATTTGATTACAACCTGTAGCTTATAAGGACTTACGCTTCAGGGGGTAAGATTGTGAGTCCATATTTGGGTGCAGTCGCTAGCAGTTTATCGATCGCAGCTTGATCCGGCACAGGTGGATTGAGCGGATCGGCTACAGGTCTCCCAACTTCAGCAAAAAACATCTCCAAACCAGCAGGTGTTATCCAACACAACATTCGCGCTCGCGCCGTTCCAGTATTTTTTAAACTGTGTTTTTGTCCCCTGGGAGAATGTAAGAACGTACCGGGTGTTGCCAAAATAGTTTGGTCATCTAAGCGAAACTCGACTTCACCCTCAAGAACGTAAAACGCTTCATCTTCACGGCTATGAATATGGGGAGGCGTACCGACATCAGGATTACATAAAATCTCAATCAGCGCATATTGCCCCTGAGTGTTCTGCCCCAATGCCTTGAACGTGACAGCATCACCGGCAACTGTCAAAACATCGCCTTCGTGAGGCATCATGACTATTCCTTGTTGGTTTAAAGTCATCTGAGCTCCTCGTTTCTGCTATACGAGCGGTGTACAAGTAGAGTTTTCGATTTGAATTTAGTGGAATTACCGCCTAGTTTTGGGGCTATTTGAATTACCACTTCACTCATAAGAGCGGGCGATCGCATTAAGTTGAAGTATACAATGCGCGAGCGAAATCAACACATCTGCACTTAGAGCTTCTTGAAGTATCTGGCGACTGGGAATAGCTCGAAGCCCACCTTTTCATAGGTGTGACGGGCTCTTTGATGACCTGGATCGCCCCCAGTCTCAACCATAGCAATAGACATCCCCGCATCTTTCATCCAACCGAGAGCGAATTCTATTAAAGCACTACCAATGCCGCGACCTTGAAAGTCTGGATCGACAGCAACCATGTAGATTTCACCCATGCTGTCCTCTGAGTGTAGTTTCACAGCTACAAAGCCCACAGTAGAACCTGCATCGATCGCAACCCATACATTCGTGTCTTCCGCAGCACAGACATCCTCCACAGCTTTTTGCTGGCTCACACGCCAATGATTGGGATAGAATGCTTGGTAAACATCAGCGTTCATCGCCTTCTGAATCGAATCAAAGACCGGAGTCCAGGCCCTAAGTGAAAGACGAATAACAGCATCAAGGTGGCAAGGGTCGTAGGGTTCAATTTGCATTCCCACATGAACTCCTGTTAACTCTGAAAGCTGGCGTTGTTGAATAGAGGTATGAATTTAAGATTTCCCAATACCTATAAGCGAAAAGTTGATTCATACCGTGAATCAGCAAAGCCCAAAGTTTTATCATAGCTTAGTCTGCTGCAAGTGCTGTGTGCGCTCAAGAGTAGTGCTAAAAATCTCACTAAATCTAACTATCTGCACGCTTGTAATTAATCACTAAATCTAACCGGGATAAAGAACTTGTCGCTGATTCCCGCACATAAGAATCCACCGATTCATCATTCGCAAATGTGGTCAGAACTTCTACACAACGTCGATCGCCCAGCGAAGCAAGAGCATTCACGATCGCCACCTGTACCGCCACATTATCCGTTGTTTTGAGCGACTCCACCAAAATCTCAAAAGCAGAGGAACCCATCTGCCCCAAGGCCATCACTGAAGCAATATTAACCACAGGATTCGGATCGTCGATCGCCTTTTTTAATCCCTGCAAGCCTGCTTCAGGAAACGGCAACTCTGGATAATTAATCGCAATTTGTGCCAATACCTTCGCCGCACTCCCTCGCACAGTCACATTATCACTGTTTAACAATGCGTCCACCACCGATGGCACGGCATCTTCACCAATCACGCCCAAAGCTTTTACGGCCGCCCGACGATAGGTGACATCTTCTTCATCTAAAATGCCCACCAGTCGAGAAATTGTATTTTCATCGCGGGAATCGGCAATTTCAAACATTGCCCGATCGCGCAGATGAGGATTCGGGTGTTTTAGTTGTTCAAACAAAGCATCTGTTGTCATGGTTTTGGTGGTTTTATAGCAGTTGACAGTTGATAGTTGACAGTTGTATGGCGGTTCAAGCGCGTGGTGAGGTATGCCCTATGCCCTATGCCCTATGTCCTATGCCCTATTAAGATAATTAGGATGTTACCGAAGTATGAGCATCTACTTTAGCTCTAACCAACCAATCTTGGTCAGCCGCAGCAATTTCATAACCGCTGACATCACCAAGTTTTTCTAGTGCCATTAATGCAGCATACTTCAAATCCCAGATTTTAGTTTTCAGACAGGCTTTCAATTCTGGAATAGCACGTTGTTCTCCCAGTTCCCCCAGGGCGATCGCTGCCGCTGCACGGGATTTCTGAAACTGCGGTTGGGGGTGATGCAAAGCTTCCAATAACAAATCGTAGGCTGGAGAATGTTTTAACCAACCAAACAATTTTACCACATGAAAATGCGCTCCATAGTCATTATTTGCTTCTTCAGCAAATGTAGCAAACAGGGCGGCTGGTGCGTCCTCTGAGTAATTTTTCAGTATCGTTTTAGCTGCTAAATAGCAACGTCCAAAATCTGTTTCGTATAATTGGCGAATCAAAAACGGTAAGTCGGGTAATTTTTCATAACTATGCACTAGATCTAAATCTGCTGGATAATCTCTTAATGTTTGTTCCAAATGGGGTTTAATAGTAGCAAATGTCAGGAAGTTGTCAGCAATTCCTGCTTCGGCTAACATCCTAATTCCTCTGAGGCGAAAGACTAAAGATACCGGACATCTGGCAATATTTGGAATTGCATCGTAGTAACGCGCATCTATCAAATCCTGAATAGATAATCTGCGCCCAAGGACATTTTTGTGCTGCAACATCGCGACAACTTTTCCCATTTGAGAAAAGTCTCTGGTTAAGCGACAAATTGCGGCGATCGCAGCACTAGCAGTCGGCGGATCAGTATCATCGACAAACCTGCGAATTCTGGCTACGGCTGGCTGATAATCTAATTTAGTTAGGGTGTGGATAATTACCCGGTAGGTTTGTCCCGGTTTGTCCAGCAATTGAGCAACTTCTGCTAAAATATCCGGATCTTGAGTGCCAATTTCGCCGATCGCCCAAACAGCATTTTCCACCGTGTAGCAGTCATCATCCGCCAGACAGGTGCGAATCACCGGCAATGCTTGCACAGCTTGCAGTCTTCCTAATGTTTCCACCGATTTGCGCCGCACAATCCGGTTTTCCAGCACCGGATCGGTTTGTTGTACTGCTCGCATCAGTGCTGCGATCGATCGATCGCTTGAGAAATTGATCAAGTGGGAAGCAGCTATGTAGCGGGAATCCTCTTCGCCGATTTGGGCTTGGGGCGTATCTAAAAGTGCGATCGCCTGGTCTTCCGTTAAATTAAAAAAACTAAAAAAGCGTTTATCCATAAAATTAGCAGTCTGCAATAACTATAATATGATATGCCTATTAAAATACAATAACAAGCCTAGGAATTCTTTACCCTTACCTCACCAAAATTGGTAAAGCAATGAGCCAAGAGTTCCTAGACTTGTCGGGGTATCAACTACCCACTTGCGACATTACAAACCTGCCAATTAATTAGGACAGGGAGTTGATCGCGTAGTCGAGGAGAGCATTGTACTCGGTCAAAGCTTGAGCGGACATATCGCGAGGAGCGCAACCGCGATTGCGAGCAAAGCTTAATGCTTCAACGTAAGGAGCAGTCGGCAAGCCCAAAGCACGATAAACTTCGCGTTGACCAGCAATACCCCATTCGTCCAGAGGGCCTGTGCCGCCAACAACTAAGCAGTATTGGACCAAGCGCAGGTAGTGCTTGATGTCACGATGGCATTTTGCTTTGAAAGTATCGGTGGAGTTAGCTTGACCGGATTCGTTCAAGTAAGGATACTTTTTGATGCAAGCATCATAAGCTTCTTTAGCAACTGCGTCGAGGTTGTTGCCTAGTTTTTCTGCAGCTTCTAAACGAGCAGCAGAGCGTTGAATAGAACCTTGAACTGATTCTAAATCTGAGGTGCTAGGGAAGCGGCCTGCTGCATCAGCAGAGGCAATAGCTGTGGTGAGAACTGATTTCATTTCCTAAAACTCCTAAAGTGATTTTGATGACAGTGAGCGTAGTTTCAATTTTGCTGAGCCAATTGCGATTAGCAATGGACTAGCTCAGTGCAGAAATGATGCGATCGAAGTAGCTGGAAGCTTCAGCAACGAGGCTAGCACAACGATCTTCTACTACAGGACTGCCCATTTTGCGGAGCTTAGCACCAGCAAATTTTTCGCTAGGATTGTCTTGGATGTGAGCAGCGGCTTGAGCCTTCATGATTTGAACGGCACGCACGGTGGAGGTGGTGGGCACGCCCAAAGCTGCGTAGGTTTCTTTCAAACCATTCAAGCAACGGTCATCAAGAACAGAAGCATCACCAGCCAACAAAGCGTAGGTTACATAGCGCAAAATGATTTCTGCATCGCGCAAGCAAGCAGCCATGCGGCGGTTAGGATAGCAGTTACCACCAGCTTGAATCAAGCCTTGGTTTTCGCAGATCATACCGGCAACAGCATCAGAAACCATGCAGCTAGCATTGCTGGCGATCGCGTTTACAGCATCCAAGCGTCGGTTGCCGTTGGCAACGAAAGCTCTCAGGGCACTAATATCACCGACGGTGGAGGTGCTGGCATCGGCTGCAACTACAGCTCTTGAAAAAGCGTCAAGCATTGAGTTCTCCTTAACTTAGAAAAATTATTTCTGATCTCAGTTGGTCAACTTGGTGACGAACTTAATGGTTTTGAATATATCTCTGGGGTGTTGCCTCTGTCTCATTCCTGAGAAACAAAGTAACAATTTGTTACTTTTGTCGCTAAAAGCACTTTTTTTTCGTGGACAGGGGCGCAAAAAGTGGAGTTCTGAAGACAAGAATATTTTGGCTCTTGCCCCTGTACAATATTTTCCATGAACCATATTAAGCAGTTTGTTGAAAATTCTCTAGGACGGTGGCGATCCCAGCGCAGCGCCCATCATTTGACTTTCAGACACTTTGAAGCTGTGCAGTCAGTCATTGATATCGTTGCTATCTCACCGGGCGATCGGGCAGTAATGGAACTCTGTCAATTGTATAATGTTGACCCATCCCAAGCAGTAATGCCTTTTCAAATGAGTTGGGAGGGTGAGTCAGATTGGGATGAGAATTCTGAGGTTAAGGGGAGTTGTATTCTTGTACCAATCCCCGATCCAAATGTACCTAATCGAGGTAAGTTATTACGAGATCAAGGTTATGCTGAAACTATTGCCGCAGCAGGTGACTATCACATCACAGAGGATGGAACTTTTGTGCTTTTGACTAGCTACGAACACGCCGCAGCGGAAGAAAAAATCTGGTTTGCTAATCCTAATTTACGGTTTCGTGTTTCCCTAATTAAAACCAGTGGAGGAAGTGGGGTAGTAACGGCATCATTTTCCTCAGAGATTCGTTCGCTGTCAGGGAATTAGTGAATTGCTAATTGCTATTAATCAACTTTATTCTACCTTCTTCTTAGCATATGAATTCAGTTAAAAGCAATGATTTAATCACTTTAGCTCAGTGGATGGCTGGGGATTTTAGTAACTATCAACAATCCTTTGATAACCCACAACAATTTGCCCATATTCGGATATTTTTTCGTCCCTTACCCTTTGAATTTTTCAATGCCATTGGCTTTTACTCTGAACAGGTTTACGACCACGATCTGTGGACTCCCTATCGTCAGGGAGTTCATCGCTTAATTGACCAGGGGGATCAGATTTATATTGAAAATTATAGCCTCCAAGACCCCATACAGTATGCCGGAGCCGCACGAGAATTAAGCATTCTCAAAACTATTAAACCAGATAGTCTGCAACGACGCTATCACTGTTCCATGATTTTTAAACGAGACGGCGAAATGTTTCGAGGCGGTGTGGAACCAGGAAACCTTTGTCTCATCGAAAAAAGAGGTTGTTCCACCTACCTAGTCAGTGATGTCGAAATTACAGAAACAACTTGGAGGAGCCTCGATCGAGGTCTGGACGTAAATACCCATCAACAGGTTTGGGGGTCGGCTTTTGGCTCTCTACAGTTTGAAAAGCGTCAAAGTTTTGCTACTGAGTTACCTCACATCGTATAACTTATCGGCTTAATAATTTCAAGTCACATTCGCCATATATTACAATTTTGTATTTTGTAATACAGAATAAATATTGCAATAAAAGACTCCGAACCCAGATTTCCACCTCTTTTTGTAGTACAAATAAGCTCCCCGATCGGATTTTATGTTAAGTTATGTAAAGTTTTTTAATATAACGTCTAAGTATGGTAGTTTCTCATGTAATACAATCGTGGAGAGTTTTTAAATGGTTTTTGGACCTGCATCTCGACTTGGAGTCAGTTTATTTGAAGAAACACCTCGTTTAGAACTAATTCCAGGACGTTCACAAGAAGAAGTAGAAACCATTATTAATGCCGTTTATCGGCAAGTTTTGGGTAATGCTTACGTCATGGAAAGTGAACGAGCGACGATTCCTGAATCCCAATTCAAAAGTGGTGAATTCAGTGTGCGCGAATTTGTCCGCGCTCTGGCAAAATCAGACGCTTACCGCTCTCGCTTTTTTGATACTTGTCCTCGCTATCGGTTTATTGAACTCAATTTCAAACATCTTCTAGGTCGGGCTCCTGATGGCTTAGAAGAAATGAGGGCACATAGCACCATTCTAGATACTGAAGGCTTCGAGGCAGAAATTGATTCTTACCTCGACAGTGATGAATACCAAAATGCCTACGGGGAAAATATCGTTCCCTATTTCCGAGGCTACAAAACCCAGCCAGGACAAAATATGGTTGGGTTTACTCATATGTTTGCTCTCTTGCGCGGAGCTTCCAGTAGCGACCTCAAGGGCAGTCTTTCTGGAAAAACCCCTGTTCTGAATAAATTCGTGATTCAGCAAACCCCCCTACCCATAGTTCCCCCTTCAGGTGGTGCAGTTGGAGATGGTTGGGCATTCCAAGAGTCTGGTATCAATTCACGTACTCGTGCTGGATTAGGCGCCTCAGCAGAAGGCAAAGTTTATCGCATTACGGTGACTGGATATCGTTCTTCAGCAACGACTGTGATGAACCGAGTTTCTAAATTTCGCTCTAGCAATCAAGCCTATCTCGTACCATTTGATAGGCTCTCGCAAGAATATCAACGCATCCACAAACAAGGCGGCGTAATTTCCAGCATCACTGCTGTCAACTAACAACCGCTCAAACTTCTGCCTTAACGACTTGGGGAATTATCTCCCTGAGCGTGTCTTTCGCAATCCCTAATTCTCTGTTTTGAAGCGTTATTTATTCTTAGGAGAAACTCCATGAGTGTCGTTTTAGATGCGCCAGTAGAACTTTGGCCTACCAGCAGCTCAGATGATAAACAGGCAATAATTCGCGCTGTTTACAAGCAAGTATTGGGCAATCCCCATGTCATGGAAAGTGAACGCCTGACTATTGCAGAATCCAAGTTGTGCGATGGCACGATAACGGTACGAGAATTTGTCCGCGCTGTGGCTAAATCTGACTTTTATCGCAGTCGGTATTTTGAATCCTGCGCTCCTTACCGCTTTGTCGAGCTAAACTTCAAACATTTGTTGGGTCGCGCTCCTTTAGCTCAAGAGGAACTTTCGGAGCATATTTGTCGGTGTACGCAAGAAGGCTACGAGGCAGAAATTGATTCTTATCTCGATAGTCCAGAATATCAGGAAAAATTTGGCGAGAATACAGTCCCTTATTATCAAGGGGCAAAAAGTCAAGTAGGACAAAAGCAAGTCGGCTACAATCGCACCCTTTCCCTGTATCAAGGTTATGCAGGAGTTGATAGTGCTTTTACCGCTTCTCGCTTAGTAGATTTTGTGGCTGGTAATAGCGGTAACAAGATTACTTTACCAACAACAGGCGGTCGGATCAGTGCTTACAAAGATGCTACCGAAAAGACATTTAAGATTTTAGTCAAGGGGTCTAAGTTTGATAGTCCTCGCCGACTAAGTAACACTGAATATCTTGTATCCGGTGGGAATATGACTCCGCAAATTCAGCGCATTCATCGTGCAGGTGGCAAAATTGTCAGCATCACAGAAGTTGCTTGAGGCATAGAGTGATTAGCGGGTAGAGAAGTAGTAAAAAATTACTTCTCTATCCCTCTCTGAAACAAGCGCGATTTTTATCTTATCACCCTCCCAATTATGAAAGCGATAACGATAAAAACAGATAGTTTTTCTCTGCCTCTATAACAGATGTGTTCGGCTCTGTAAAGCTATTTCAGCCAACAGTAACTTTTTTTACACTCTCAATCAAACTTTAATTAACGTTAGGACAAAAAATGTTCAGTTTAACAGCCACTTTCGTCAGTGACCCAGCAGAAATGTGCTCCAATGCAACGGAAGACGATTTACAAGTCGTTATTCGTGCTGCTTAGCGACAGGTGTTAGGAAATGCTGACCTGATGGAAAGTCAGCGTCTCACCAGTGCTGACTCATTGCTTCGCAATGGTGATATTACGGTGAGTGAATTTGTCAGACAAGTGGCAAAATCAGACCTGTATCAGTCTCTATTTTTTAACACAAATTCTACCTATCGGTTCATCGAGTTAAACTGCAAGCATTTACTTGTCGCGCTCCTTTAGATTTCCGATCGCGTCCAAATTTGTAACGGTCAAGGCTATGAAGTCGAAATCGATTCTTATATCGATAGTGACGAGTATACCCAGAATTTTGGCGAGAATATTGTGCCTTATCCTCGGAGCATTCGCAGCCAAACTGGTATCCAGAATTTCTGGTTTAATTGGATGCTTTCTTTGGTGGGAGGAGCAGCTACTAGCGATAGCAGTAATCAAGCTCAATTAATTGCTACGGTTGTGAGCAATCTGCCTCAGAAAATTCAAATTTATAGCGTTGGTACCAGTGGAGCCTCTAGCACAAATGGTAAACTTTTTCGGATTAATGCTGCTAAGTCTGGTGGTGCTAAGGTCAGAGTGAGCAAGATTCAGTTATGAAGTCAGCTATGCTCAAATGTCTAAGCAAATTAAAAATATTCATAAAATGGGAGGGAAAATTATCAGTATTACTAAAGTTGGCTAAATCGGCCTAGACTTCACCTTTGTATTCGTTTCAGTTTGGTATCTTCTGCTTGCTCAACAGCGAGTTTATTATTCGCTCTTTTTCTTCTATATAACACTTGAAATAAAAATAAATCACTCAGTTTTCAAGCTGAGGATCTGAAAGATGCTACCCCCAATAGCTTGTAAAAAAATTCAGGCTTGGATCAGAAGTCGTCACCTAATTTTTTCCGGTCAATTGCTAGTTTTTGAAACTTTAGACTATCCAGCAGTTGAGCGATTTGAGGAATGTGTTAACAGTCTAGGAGGGTGCTTAATTTCTGTTGAACCAGCCAAACGACTTTGGATGGGAAACCATCGACAAGTGATTCTCTATCAGGCTAAAGCCAGTTTGCATACACCTCATCATGAACTGCGACAATATTGGTTCAAGTACGGCTGTTTTCAAACTCGATTCGATCAAAGAGCTTAGCTATAACAACCGCCAAGGTTATTAATTATTAAAATATCATTGGTTATTTGCATAATTATGAACTTTTTGGTTAAAATAGAGAAAAATTATACTTTGTTGTGGTTATGGATATTCATGAAATCGAAACGTCTCTGAACAATCCTGATTTTCAGTATCGACTCAAGGCAGTTGCAGCTCTCAAGGATTATCAAGCAGAGATTGCCGTTCCCTTGCTTAAGGGCAAACTCGATGACCCGGAATTCTTAGTACGTTCCTTTGTCAGCCGGGCGTTTGGGACGCAACAAACCGCTGAATCCTTCGCCGCATTGCTCCAAATCATGAAATTTGATAACACGCCGAATGTGCGAGCTGAGGCTGCTAATTCTCTGTCGCTGTTTGGTCGATGTGCTGCATCTCATTTAGTCTCGACTTTTTTTCAGGATGACCACTGGTTGGTTCGTCGTAGTATTCTGGCGGTTTTGGTTGATATGGAGTGCGAAAACGAACTCTTTGAGGTCTGTATGGAAGCTTTAGCTGGCGAAGATATGACCACCCAGGAAGCGGCTGTGGATGCACTTGGTACATTAGCCGGAACTAATCAGGAACAGGCTGCACTTTCTCAGTTATTAATGCTGGCTAATTCTGAGTATGAACGTATGCGTCAGCACGTCGCATCTGCTTTACAGCATTTTGATGCTCCGCAGGCTAAGGAAATTTTAGGTCAACTTCGTCAAGACTCAAATCATCGAGTTGTGGCTACAGCTTTAGAAAACCTGCTTTAGACAATAAATAGTAAGGAATCTGATACTGTGAGAGTTGATTAAGCTTGACTAAAAGTTTTTAACTCACTGATTAAATGGTCAAAAGAGAGACTCAATAAATCCCGATCTTCAGAATTAAATTGCTGCAAGCTAACTTCTTTCAACTGTTCTAGTCCACAGAGCATCGCCGAAACAGGAACCCGCAATTCTTGATAGAGTAGCTCCATGTTTTTGAGCCCTTCTTGGCTAGTAAATTGAGGACTGTCACCTGCAATTCCATAGGTGATACAGCGTAGGAACTGCCAAAAATCTCGCCAACAGGCTTCAGCACGTTCGGGAGGATAAAGGTCATTACCAGGCTCAGTTATATCGGGAAAGTCCGCTAATACCTTTTTTCTGGCATCAGCAACAATATTAGGAGCTTGCTCTCGCAATAATCTGGCTTTTTCTAGCATTAAAGAGAGAGGAGGATGAAGATTTTTAATAAGTTCTAACTCTTCATCTGTGAGATATCGACTTTGATTGTCAGCATTTTGAAAAATTGCAATTACTTCATCTGAGTATAAGTTTTTCCAAGTAGCAAAACTGACAATTCTTGCTTGGGGAATTAATTGCTTGGCTCTTTCACTTAATTGCATATTTATTAAATTACACTAACTTAATTTACTAGGATAGACTAAAATTATGAGCGAGTTGGTTAAGATTTATTACAAAGCTAGCCGTTTAATGATGGCTGGTACGCGGTTTTTGTGGGGAATCCTGAGTACACAGCAGATTTGTGTAACGAAATAT
The DNA here is from genome assembly GCF_036701355.1 of Microcoleus sp. Pol12B3. NCBI lineage: Bacteria > Bacillati > Cyanobacteriota > Cyanophyceae > Oscillatoriales > Microcoleaceae > Microcoleus > Microcoleus sp. Pol12B3. The sequence goes on along the minus strand of NZ_JAUBQS010000007.1, from coordinate 56,669 downwards.
TACTTTGTTTGTCAAATACAGAGACAAGATTTAAGGTAATCCCGTATGATCTTGTTTTGAGGGAAAGATTGAAGGAGCTAAATTTTAATCTATGTTTAAGCCGTTTCAGGAATTCTTAGAAAAAGAACTGTTTGGACGTTTTGCTCTAGAGAGTCGTCCTATTCCCTCTGGGTTGGAATCGGTGGTGAGTGAAAGAGGAAAAAATCCCGCCACGATTCAAAGTTGGTGCTATCAATGTCCCGAATTGCGAAAGATTCGTTACACTTACATTGATGCTGGAGAAACGGCACAAATTTTCAATAGTGTCATTTATCCGAATTATAATTACGACCTGCCTTTGCTAGGAATTGATTTTTTAGCCTTTGGGCAGAAGAAAATCTTGGTTGTCTTAGATTTTCAACCTTTATTCCGCGATCGAGCCTATATAGACAAATATATCGGGCCCATGAGCGCACTTAAGGAGAAATACAAAGATTTAACGCAAGACTTAGAAATGAAGTTTTACGATGCGAACCAGTATTTTTCTAAGAACTTGCTATTTGCTAAAACAGATGCTGAAACGGTTGTAACTCGTTTGTTTCCAGCCTATAAAGAATATGTCCAGTTGTATTGGCAAATGCTAGAGCAAGCCTCCCCGCTTAACAGTCCAGAAGAGATGCAGCGAATTGTGAAGGCACAGAAAGATTACGACCAGTATAGTGCGGAACGCGATCCAGCATCAGGGCTATTCAGCAGCTATTTTGGGCATGAATGGTCAGAGCGATTTCTGTACGAATTTTTGTTTGAAGATGCTGTTCCCTTAGCAGTTCCAGCGGGAGTAAGATAAGTTCAACATGACTCTTTATCAGCCTTTTTTAGATTACGCTCTCCCAGTTCTAAAAGCACGACTTGACTGGTCGCCCTATCCCATTCCCGCAGGTTTTGAGCGCAAGGAAGCTATAACGGGGAAGGGAAAAAAAGAGCAGTTGGTGGTGACGACAAGTCATGCTTTTAAGTCCTCAAAATTACGCCAAATTCGGGCAGCTCATGTTGAGGGTGGTGATGCTCTCCAGGTACTTAATTTTGTTATTTTCCCCCAGTTAAATTATGACTTGCCCTTTTTTGGGGCGGACTTAGTAACCTTGCCGGGGGGACATTTAATTGCTTTAGATATGCAGCCTCTTTTTCACGATGCCGCTTATCAGAAGCAATATTCAGATTCAGTTTTGCCAATTTTTAACAACTATCAAAAGGAGTTGCCTTGGGGAGGAGATTTTCCTGACGAGGCAAAACCTTTCTTTTCTCCTGCTTTTCTTTGGACTCGTCCCAAGGAAACAGAGGCTGTGCAAACTACGGTCTTTGAAGCTTTTAAGGATTATCTTCAAGCTTATCTCGATTTGGTTGAGCAAGCGCAACCTGTCACAGATAGTCAGCGACTTGGAGAGATTCTTGAGGCACAGCGACGTTATATTAATTATCGTGCTGCCAAAGATCCGGCTAGGGGGATGTTTACGCGGTTCTATGGTGAGGAGTGGACTGAGGAATATATTCACGGTTTTCTGTTCGATTTAGAACGCCACATTCCAGAAGTTCAAAAATCAGTCTAAATTTAGACTACCTGAGAGCGAAGACTCTGAGCTGTATTGTTACGAGTAAAAGCATTCCAAGTTCCTAATTCTTTGCGATCGCGACTACAAAGCATGGCTTTCATCTCTTGGGTTAGTCCTTGTGCTAGGGTAAAATCAGCGCCAGCAATACTATTTAATTGCTCTAAATTTGCCCCGGTTAAGTCAGCTCCTCGTAAATCCGCTCCTTGTAATTCGACTCCAATCAAGATAGCATTTCGTAAATAAGCACCAGTTAGAAAGGCATTCTTAAGACTTGCCCCACTTAAGGCTGCTCCCTCTAAATTGGCCCCAGTTAAATCGGCTCCACTGAGATAAGCACCTCGCAGATTGCAGCCGTGTAAATCTGCTCCTCTGAGGTAAGCTGTATTTAGAAAAGCTCCACTGAGATTGGCTTGGGGACCAATTGCTCCTGAATTTTTGTAATTAAATCCTTCTGGCCAAAGGGTATGAGCATCATATTGAGCTAACTTTAATTTAGCCTCTTGTAGCTGGGCATCGACTAAATTACAGCCCTGTAACTCTGCACGAAAAAGATAGCTTTCTTGTAAATTCGCTCCACTCAAATTGGCATTTCTGAGATTTGCCCTTCGTAAATCAACCCCTTGGAGATTTGCCCCTTGTAAATTGGTTTGACTAAGGTTGGCCCCAATCAAGTTTGATCCAGTGAAATCAATACCAACTAAATCCATCTGGCTGAGGTTTATTCCCGCGAGGTTGCTTTGAGCTAGACTTTTCCCTTGCTGAATGGTTGCCAAGATTTCTGTTGCAGAAAGGGGTTCGGAGAGGAAAGATGAGTGTTGACGAGGTGACATTATGTTTTTCTGAAAATTTATTGATCGAGTTGCTCAAAATTGTCCAGTGTCATTTATCCTAGAATTTGAAGGATTCCAGACTGACGTTTGTTTATTTTTCTTAACCAAAATTAGCTCTGATTCCCAGTTCGGCTAAGCTCAGGTCAAAGCCTAAATCCCCGTTTTTCAATGAGATTTGTCTCAATCCCTCTGATTCCTCTCGCTAAGTTGAAACAGAAATGCTGCTAACACCACCTATGACTATGATGGATTTTTTTCGCAAGAGTGAGGGCGTTTGGTTTACTCAGCGAACAGTCCATAATTTTGATACTGCTGCGGCTGATGAGTCGGGAGAATCCAATGTCATCATTGAAGTTTTGTCAATAGATGATCCCAGACTTTTAGATGTTTGTCAACAGCAGAATGTCGATCCCGCTTTAGTTAGTGGGGGATGCAGTTTTATGTGGCAGGACAATTTAGATGATACAGTTCCGAACCAAAACTATGCTGCTATTCTTTTAGATGTGCCTAATCCTACTAATCCGAGAACAGGCAAGTTTCTGCGAAATCGAGGCTATGTTGAAGGTATTCCGGTCATCGGTGTTTACCATTTTGCGGATGATGGGGTATTGACTATTGAGACGGAATATGAGACTAATCAAGGACAGGAACGCTGTTGGTTTATTAACGATCATTTTCGGGTACGGGTGATGACTGTGCAGATGATAAATGGGGTTAAACAAATGGCATACTGTTCTGAGCGTCGTTGTGTTTCTCACTCTGCTTTAGAAGAGCTGATTGAACACAATCGCTTGAGATTTTCTGGGGTGGGTGTGCTGTCACCTTAAAGCACAAATATCCAGTCTCTTGCCGCAGCTACACACACAGTCAAAATATCCCGGTGATTGAAATTGCGGTAACATAAACAAAAAATATCCAGACGACTGCAATCGCATATACACACAAGGTTCGCCTACGCGGACTAATTATTAAACTCTCAAAGCTATGTCTGAAAACGAAGAATTGAATCCATCGGATAATGATGAGGAAACTGTTGCCACTTCACCAGAGACTAATGTTGAAGAATTGACAGAAGTAATTGCTGAATTTGAGGAATATCGGGAACGTTTGGTTAATGAAACGATGACGGCGGCACAAAAGGCCAAATTACCTCCGAAGGCGGCGATGGCTAAAATTGAGCCGGAACTTGCTAAAATTGATGCGGGATTGGAGAATCTTCGCGCTCAATTGGCAGCTCTAACTACTAATAATTAGGTAATAATTATGGTCAATTCTAATGATCAAGCTGAGGCAGATCCAATTCTATTGGCTCACGAGGAAACCGATGCTTTTCTTCGGGAAGTTACTGAACAAATAGATTTAGATACTTTCGATGCTAATGATTCCAATCTGTTGAAGCGGTTGGTTGAATGTTTGGGCGATACGCGGGGAATGACTCGACTGCGTTTCGCGGAAACTTTGGCTGAAATTGGCGAAGCGGCGACTCCTTTTTTGTTGGATGGTTTGGCAAATCATGTTAATCCGGTTGTGCGGCGTGCTGCTGCTAAAACTCTGACTTTGATTGCCGATCCGACTGCGGTTCCTCATTTAATTCATGCTTTGTTGAACGATGAGGATACGGTGGTTAAGGGTTCATCAATTGGGGCCTTGGCGAGGATTGGGGAGCCGTCTGTGCAGGCTTTGTTGGATATTTTAGGGTCAACTGATCTGCCAGAGAGTACGATCGGTCATGCGGCTTGGGCGTTGGCTTTTATTGGGGCGGGGGCGAAGGAGTATTTGTATCAGGCGATCGCGTCTGATTCGCCTGTGGTGCGCGGTGCGGTGGTGGGTGCGATCGCCAAGGTTGCACAGGAAGAATCGAAGGATGAATTATTCGAGATTTTGGTTAAGTCTCTGACGGATGTTGATGTTGATGTGCGGTGTGAGGCGGCGGCGGCTTTAGGAAATCTGGCTTATAAGCCGGCAATTCCTAATCTGATTGAGTTGCTGGATCGTGGTGATGGGGAAACTCGCAGGGCGGCGGCTTTGTCTTTGATGAAAGTGGGCGATCGGGCTGCGATTGAACCGCTACAAGCTGCATTGGAAAAGGAGTCAGAAGCGGCGATTCAAGGTGTGATTAAGTTGGCAATTTCTCAAATTAAGTAACTAAAAGTATGACTGAATCCGGAACGGGGCGGATGTTGCTTTCTCATAATTTTGATATGCCAGAGGGTGTTTTTCCCACCTTAAGTCGGGAAGAATTTACTCGGGTATTTGCTGAGGGTTTAAGTCAATATCCTGAGATTAAGTGTCGTCAATTAAATCATTCTCATTGGATGGTAGAAGTTTTATTTTCTACTGATGCTTTTTCTCCGCCTCAAGTGGGAGAATTCTGTGCTCTAGCTTTGGTGGATAAGCGGATGAGTCAGGGGAAAACTGATGATTCTTTTCCTGATATTTTGATTTTAGCGGGATTGAAGAAGACGCCTCCTTTGAGTAGCGATGCTGAGGCGTTGCAACCGGGAGAATGGGGGGTGGATGTGGTGGAAACTCAGTCTGCTGAGAGTTTTTTGATGGCGATGGGGTGGGAGGATAAAACGGCTGGAAAAAGTCTTGAGGATGTTTTTAAGGTTGAAAAAAGAAAGGGGTAAAGGGTGAGTTACGGTGGCAGGATATCTTTTTGATTGATACTGTTTTTTATTCTTGAGACTCCGCCCGTTTAAAGGCTTCCCAATAAGCTGTAGCAAACTCAGTTCCCATTTGTAAGACATCAGCTTGATACTCCGGAGCGCTTACCATTTCTGCTGCTAGTGCTGCATCAATTTAGGATGGCTTTAGCGTCGCCAATTCTCGACTCATAGCCCGCACAATAAATTACTCACGACTTTTGGCTTTTCCCTGGTTTACGGGTCGATAAGTGGCTTCTAGTAAATTAACAGGGAGACTGATTTTTGCTTCAATTGTAGGATGCGAAATTCAAGTTACTCCTAACTGAAATCTGAATGTTTTGTAGATCTATATTAACTCTTTTGATCCAAATAGTCATGGGTAAAGTGATCGAGAATGTTTTTAAGGTTGAAAGGAGAAATCGAGCAAGGCTTCAAGGTTGTTTGCAAAGTTGGATATAAGTCCCGAAATGCTGATTTTGACGTTTACCCGGCTAGGATCTATCTCCCGTAGATAAAATCGTCGTTGATTTCGATATTGTCAGCTCCTTCTGATTAACAGGAATAAAAATCTCAAACTCCGTCCCTTTTCCTGGCGTTGAAAAACACCTCAGCGTCCCACCATGTTTTTCAGTAATAATCTGATAACTAATCGCCATTCCCATTCCTGTTCCCTTCCCTACAGGCTTTGTTGTAAAAAATGGATTGAATATCTGGGTTTGAATTGATTCTGGAATTCCATTGCCATTATCGGCGATAGCAATTTTAACCCATTGCGAATCTACCACCGAGGTAATAATTGTAATACAACAGGGCTTTTTCTCGATCGAGCAAGCTACCCGTTGAGTATTTATTTCTTCCAGTGCATCAATAGCGTTTGCCAAAATATTCATAAATACTTGGTTAAGTTGTCCGGCATAACACTCAACTAGCGGTAAATCGCCATAGTCTCGAATGACTTTAATTTCTGGATGTTTTGGGCGCGCCTTGAGACGATGTTGCAAAATTAACAGCGTGCTATCAATTCCTTCATGGATATCAACTTCTTTAAATTCTGACTCATCCATCCGGGAAAAATTGCGGAGTGAAAGCACAATCTGGCGAATGCGATCGGTTCCAATTCTCATTGAAGTCAGAATTTTAGGTAAATCATCTTGCAAAAAATCTAGGTCAATATTTTCTGATTCTTTCTCAATTTCGCCAATTGGGTTGGGATAATGCCTTTGATATAGGTGTAGCAAATTTAATAGACTCTCAGCATAATATTGTACATGAATTAGATTGCCATGAATGAAGCCGACCGGATTGTTAATTTCATGGGCTAATCCTGCAACTAATTGCCCCAAGGATGAAATTTTTTCTGTTTGAATCAGTTGGGTTTGCGTTCGTTTTAAATTCTCAATAGCCTGCTCAAGCTGCTGAGATTTGTCTCTTTCTCTGGCTTCACTATCGCGTAATGTGACTTCTATTTGTTTCCGTTGAGCTATTTCGGCTGTGAGTTGCTCGTGGATTTCCAATTGTCGGAATACTTCCTCAAATGTGCTTGCCAAAAATTGAATTTCGTTAGCTGGAATCGTCTTTGGCATAGGAAATATGCCAGTTTTTTTACTTTGAGAAACTGCTTGATTCAAGTCTCGTAAGGGTTGCAATACATTCTTCTGAAGGAGTATCCCCATCATTAACAAAATTGTGATGATGCCAACTAGCAATAACAAAGTTGAGGTAATGAAGGTTCTGTCGGCAGCTTGCTGCATTTGGTTGAGATCGAGTAGCGCGATCGCCACTCCCCGTCGTTGAGATGCGCCAAACAAGGTACTGCTAAAAGGTAGAATTTGTGCGATCGCAGGCTTGTTGTCCACAACGATATCTTGCCCGACTTCAATGCCTGCGGTTGCCGCCCGATCGATCGCTGGCGCGAGTTGTGGATAGATCGAAGTATATGGCTGATTAGTCATATTGTGAGGACTGCGGGCGATCGCCATTCCAGATGGATTAACAATCGCAATTTCCAGCACACCGGGCATCGTGGCAAAATTTTGCACAACCCGTCGCAGAATGGTTTTATTCTCCAACTCTAGTAAGCCTTCTGTAGAAAACTCTAGAGATTGTGTAATTGATTGAGCTCGGTTATGAACTTGCGTTTCTAAGTCAGACTGCATCAGCCGATAGTTAAGTCCCAGAGTTGCCAGTCCAACTGTGGTAATCGACAACCCAACGCTAACCAGCAAGCGCTGCGACAAGCTATGGGAATGCAGGAATTTCGTCATAATTTCCATTCATTGATTGCTGTAGTTACGATCTCAGTGTTAATCTCCACATCCTGACGCGGTATTTTTCCGGCACGGGGGTCAGATTTTAATAGTTCAGCCATTTGAGCCATGGCCTCTGGCAACCTACCAGACAGAAACATCTTCTGCTGCATAGCAATATCACCCTTTCTCAGACCAGCGTAATCTTTAGCAAAAGCCTCACCCTTTTGTCCCAGGTTTTGAGCAACTTTTTGAAACACGACATTAGGCTTTGTTTCCACCGCACTCATAATATCAAACCAAGCCATAATAAATTGCTTCAATTCAGCTTTATTCGCGCGAGTAATAGTTGACCGAGAAACCAGCATATCAATGACCAAACTATCAACTTCCTGAGTGGTGTAAATGATATTACCCTTAATATTTTGAGCCGTTTCGCCTAGAAGAGGTTGCCAGATCACGGCTGCATCTAAACCTTTCTTCTGCATCAAATCAACCGCTGTTTCATTGGAAACATCCTCAATCTTGACGTCTTCGGGTTTAATCTGGTGCAACTTCAGCGCTTCCAATAAAATCAGATGATTCACTGTTCCCAGTTTCGCTCCGACTCTTTTACCGCGAAGGTTTCCCACTGACTTGATTCCAGGTTGAGCAACAATGCCGTCAGCCCCGTGAGAAACATTTGTTACCATCACCACCGCAGGCTTTTCACTCCGCGAATCAGACTGAACCACATCCCATAAAGACACAAAAGTCGCGTCAAGAGTACCCCGCAGCATGGCGCGAGTAGAATCTTGTTGATTCTCAAACCGAATGAGTTGCACGTCCAATCCCCGCTGTTTGAATAAGCCGGCTTCCTGAGCATAAAGTGCGATATCAAATCCTGCCCAACTGGTGATACCGACGCGCAGGGGAGCTAGTTGCTGTGGTGAAAGGCTACAAGCATTCACAATCAGGCTAACCGCCAGTGTCAAAATGCAGAGGACACTTAGCGATCGCCATTTCGTTAAGGTCAACCAACACCTATGCAATAATTGTCTAGTCCCGGTCTGAGCTTTGCCAGTCATCTATGCAGCCTCAATGCTCTTGTTCGTCGATGATAACAATAACTTTTCTGGATGTCATTCCATAAAAAAACGCCTAACACAAATGTAAAATATAACTATTCTCATCGCTTATAAGTCATGACTAAATCCAACCAAAATCAAGAAATTGTCGCTGATTCCCGCACATAATAATCCAGGAATTCATCGGCTGGTAAATGTGGTTATAACTTCTACACAACGTCGAGCTTGCTATGCGAAGAACTTCCTGGAGTTGAGGCGTTCGTGGCTCTGGCGGTTCCTGGGCCGCTGCAATCAACGGTTCATCCACATAAGAATATTCTGTCCAAGATCGCGGTAACGATATCAGGCGGATGAGAATGCTTCCCACCCTCAACGAATTTTCCCAAACCCATTTTTAAAACTGGATTTTGGGGTTTTATTGTTATGTTTTTTGCCTATAAGAGCCCGATCGCATCAAAACTTTCTCGGTGCGATCGCACTTTCCAAAGATCGCACTCTCCGTATAAGAATAAGGATAGAAACCCGCCAGTGCGAGCGCAATAACGGAATGAAGAGCGATCGACCAAATGGTAATTTTACGGTATAACGGCAAAATGCAGCAGCGAGCAGTAACCTTGAAATCAGCACCAGCGGCTTGCGTCGATTCGCTGCCATGAGGTGTTAGATTGCGTCGGTACTTGTCTGGGATTGCTCAACCCGCTGCTGATGTATCACAATAGGCAAGCAACAAAGCCTTAATGTAAGCCACCAGATGTATGACATCAATGGACTCATAAACTCACCATCATTAATTAGACCATGAGCCATACGATTTCTTAAGTTACTACCAGCATGTTCAACAAGTAAACATTTCAAGTCAAATAGCATATTTTCATCATCGAAGATAGAGGTTATCTCTGGATGGTAAAGAGTAGAGTTCAAATTATGTTCGGTCTGAATACCACTGTCGTCCAACCCCGAAGTAATTATGCCTCTTCGCCACATGATATAACGGACAGAGTTTTCAAGTTGGGGAATTAGGATGTGGGTAGATGTGAAAAAGTCTCCAGTAAGTCCAGCATACAAGCCCTTTGCAAACAGGTATTCACGGTTAGGTGGAATAAACGGACTATGCGACACGATTGAGAAAATATCGTTGAGTCGCACACCATGCTCTAGATTAATTTGAGCTCTAGCAGGCTCAATATATGCTTGAGCTTGTAGGTTTTGATAGTAAATGGCGTTCCGACACATCTCAAAACGAGTTGCAGCCTCTGCTTCTTCAGGATTACTAGAAAGGACGGAACCTGGTTGACGAGCAATAACTTTGCCCATTTCATTCACCATGAAAACAGGAAAAAGATGAGATACTACAAACTCACGAGCTTGCTGTTGTACTTGCTGCCTCAATCGAGAGACATCAGTTGGGGCACCTAAAAGAGCCAAAGCAAATAGTGCTTCTTGAAAGTCTTTGCCCCTGACATGATTTCTTGCTTCCTCTACCTGCTCACTAATGTCAATGTCGTGAGAACTGGTAATCATCTCGTTGAGAGTTTTTTGCTGATACTCAAGAAGAAGTCTATGAACTTCCTCCGCTCTTGCTTTAGCACCTACAGTTTCCTCTCTTGTGCCTCGAATCCTTCTAAATGCCTCAACAGCTTGTTGTAAAAATTGCGATGCAGCCATGTAACTCGGTGGAGTTCTGGTAAGAGCAGCCTCGGCTTCTTTAACATAAGTCTCGGCGGCTGACATCGAAGCATCAAGTTCCTTGGTGTAATCTTTCTCGATGCGATGCCATATGGCTTTAATACTCCAGAGTGTTCTTGCTCTGGGCCAGTGAGAGGTTGATTCTGCTAAAGTTGCTGCTTTTGAGGAAAGAGCTGCATATTTGGCTGGTTCTCCGAATCGATACTCCTGCAATAGCTGCATTAACTTTGCAGATAACCATAGCGGGTCTTCCCCTTGATAGCGATCGAGAACTGCTTCTATGTGGGCAAAAACAACTTTGTCCTGATGTCTGATTTTGCGTGCCAACCGTAGTGCCCGTTCTATTCTGTCAACAAAGTCACTCCAATGGTCAGGGCTTTCTAACGTGGTTGCTGATTGTAAGTAAGCGGAAATTGCCAACTGAGCCATTCGATTGTCACGTCGTCTGACCCAGAGAATATCTGCTACTCGTGCTTGAAGTTCAGGATCTGATATTTTAGGTGCGATTTCAGCAAGAAAGTCTAGCTGCTCGTCTGTAAGATTCTTGAAAATATCAGCAAAAAACTCTTCGGTTGATTCTGGCTTAATTGCAGCGTTAGTCACGGCTGCCAGAATTGCAAAAACTTCTTGCTCCCTAAGATTTCCTGCTCCTTGCGCCTCCTGCGATTTTTCCCAAAAAGCACTATAATAGGTTAAACAATCTTTCCGTTCGCTGCTGTTCACTAAATCATACCAGCAGGTGTTATTAAAGTCATCTTTTGTAAGAGGTTGATTCAAGGGCGACATAGTAATAATTTTTTCTTTAGTTTCTATTATGCCAAATTTTTATCAAGTCAGCTTGACTCCCAGCACTGACACATAACCTTTCAACGACTTCCCTCATCAGCAACTTAAGCAATCTAACTATTAATTAGAGCGCAGTTCCTGTCTAACACTCCGATCGCCCTCATTTACCGCCTGCCCACTTTGTTTATAAAACCCAACTCAAGATTGCTTGAGAGCCAAGTTTCCCTGATTTGTCTATCAATTAAAATAGAAAACCCCCAAACTCTATCTTTCTAAGATTTTGGGGATTTTCTTCCTAAATCTCGTTCAAATTACAACTTGCTCGGCTCGATCGCCGGAGCACGCAGAGACACTGTTTTATCCGCCGCAGCCTTAGCCACCAAAGAAGGCACAGAATCACGCAACTTTGCAGTCAACTGTACAGTAGTCGCATCGTAAACCTGAGTCAGCATCTTCGGATACAAACCAATGCCAATAATAGGCACTAACAGAGCCGCAATAACAAACACTTCTCGCGGTTCCGCATCCACCAATTCCTCGTGTTCCGACAATTCCTTATTCTCAGGCCCGTAGAAAATCTCCCGCAGCATTGACAACAGATAAATCGGAGTCAAAATCACCCCGACAGCAGCTAGAAATACCACGCAAACTTTAAACACGGGATTGTAAGCATCGCTCGTTGCAAAACCCACAAACACCATCAATTCTGCTACAAAACCGCTCATTCCCGGCAAAGCCAAGGAAGCCATAGAACAAGCAGTCCACATCGCGAAAACCTTACGCATTTTCTTGCCGACACCGCCCATTTCATCGAGCATGAGCGTGTGAGTGCGATCGTAAGTGCAACCTACCATGAAGAACAAACTCGCCCCGATTAAACCGTGGGAAACCATTTGCAGCATTGCACCGCTAGTTCCCAAATCGGTAAACGAAGCTATCCCAATCAGCACAAACCCCATGTGCGAAATGGAAGAATAAGCAATTTTCCGCTTCAGATTGCGCTGAGCAAAAGAAGTTAAGGCCGCGTAAACGATGTTAACAACACCCAAAATTACCAAGATGGGTGCGAAGGTAGCGTGAGCATCCGGGAGCATTCCCGCATTCATCCGGAGCAAAGCGTAACCGCCCATTTTTAGCAAAATTCCTGCTAGCAACATATGAGCGGGTGCGGTTGCTTCGCCGTGAGCGTCAGGGAGCCAGGTGTGCAGGGGAAAAATCGGCAGTTTGACGCCGTAAGCTATTAAGAAACCTGTGTACAGGAGCAATTCTATATTGGGGGCGTAATCTTTAGCTGCGATCGCCCGCATATCAAAAGTCACCGTATCGCCGTAAAACGCCATCGTCAGCGCGCCAACCAAAATAAACAGCGAGCCCCCTGCCGTGTACAGGATAAATTTAGTTGCTGCATAAAGGCGCTTTTTGCCACCCCAAATCGACAAAATTAGGTAAACCGGCACTAATTCCAGTTCCCAAACCAGGAAAAACAGCAGCATATCCTGCACAGCAAAAACTGCTATTTGGCCGCCGTACATCGCCAACATCAAAAAGTAAAATAGCTTCGGTTTAAAAGTAACCGGCCAAGCTGCTAAAGTAGCTAAAGTGGTAATAAAACCCGTCAGCAAAATCAGCGGCATCGACAAACCGTCAGCACCCACAGACCAATTTAAATCCAGTTGCGGCACCCAAGAGTAACTTTCTACCAGTTGCAAATCTGGATTGCTGAAGTCGTACTGAGTGTAAAAAGCGTAAACAAGTAGGGCAAAATCGATCAAACCCACAATTAGGGCATACCACCGCACCGTCTTGCCATCCTTATCGGGAATTAAAGGAATCAGCAAGGACGCAGCAATGGGAAACAGAATTGTTGTTGTTAACCAGGGAAAGTTAGCTGTATCCATTGCGTTTTAGAATGATCCATCAGTTATTAGGTTTAAACACATTTTGCCAATTTTGGCGTAAATTTTATACTTTCTTTAGACGGAACATTTTTTTTTGCTATTATTTGGACAATTTATGCGATCGCAACAGTTAAGTTTAATGAAAGATTTATTTCTATTTGCTAATTGTCAATTGTGATTTATTAACCTAATACCATTTCTTCAAATATCTCCTAGTGGGGATACGGCAATGCCCAAAGCGTGTAAACTTGAGCCTAAAAACTTTTGTATCTTTCGTTGCTAGCCCAGTTCAGATAGCCCTAAATCCCCCTTAAGAAGGGGGACTTTGAGAGAATACTCTTGTTCCCCCCTTATCAAGGGGAGTTAGGGGGGATATAGACTTCGAGACAAACAAGAGATACAGTCGGTTTGACATTAAGTTGACACTAAATGCCGTTTTCCTACAGATTTAACCGACTCCAGAAACGATCGCAAAACCCAGAACTGCGACAAACACAATCAGGGCATAAAATTGAGCGCGACCGCTCTCAAAGTATTTCAAACCTTCCCCACTAACCAGGGTGATAAACCCTGTTAAGTTGACGACACCATCGACGACTCGCAAATCCACTTCCATCACTTGCCGTGCCAAACGGCGGCTGCCTTTGACAAAGAGAAAATCGTTGATATCGTCGAGATACCACTTGTTGAGGGAGAACTCGTAAAGCGGTTTGATTTTTTGGGCGATCGCACTTGGGTCAATTTTACGGCTCAAATACATCAGAGAAGCCAAAGTAATGCCTAGCAAAGCAATACCTACAGAGCTTCCGCCCATGATTAGAAATTCCGTCAAATTGAACTCAGCAGCGTGTGCCAAAACTTCTTCAAGAGACTCGCCTGGAGCGCGAACAAACTGCTCGAAATAATTGGCAAACGGCGTACCGAGAAAACCGATAAACACAGAAGGTACTGCCAGCAAGACTAACGGCAGAGCCATTGTCAGAGGAGATTCGTGAGGCAAATGGTCGTGCTCATCGTGACTGTCGCCAGTTGATGCCAATTCCTTAACGTTCATCGCTCCCGGGCCAAAAACAACACCGGGTTGCAGGAGTTGCCGCTTGATAGCGCTGTCATTGCCCCGGAATTCGCCCTCAAAGGTGCTGAAATACATCCGGAACATATAAAACGCGGTCATCCCGGCAGTCAACCAGCTAACAGCCCACAGAGCGGGATTTGCTGCGAAGGCGCTGGCGAGGATTTCGTCTTTTGACCAAAAACCAGCAAACGGCGGAATTCCGCAGATTGCCAAATTTCCGATTAAAAAGCAAGCAGAGGTAATCGGCATATATTTCCGCAAGCCGCCCATGACTCGCATATCTTGAGCGAGAGCGGGGTTGTGGCCTACAACTGCTTCCATACCGTGAATCACTGAACCTGAACACAAGAACAGCATTGCTTTGAAATAAGCGTGAGTCATCAAGTGGAAAAGTCCGGCACTGTAAGCGCCGACGCCCATTGCCATCACCATGTAGCCGAGTTGCGAGATGGTGGAGTAGGCGAGGCCTTTTTTGATGTCATTTTGGGTAATCGCGATCGAAGCGCCCATAAATGCCGTAAAACAGCCGGTGCAGGCAATCAAATTCATGACTGCCGGCAGTCCTTCCAACACTGGGTACATCCGAGCGATTAGGAATACGCCCGCGGCTACCATCGTGGCGGCGTGGATCAGAGCCGAAATCGGTGTGGGGCCTTCCATTGCGTCTGGCAACCAGACGTGGAGGGGGAATTGAGCGGATTTGGCTGCTGGCCCCAAAAATATGAGGATGCCGAAGATTGTCGCCAGAGTCGCCGAGAGATCACCGGATTCGACTAAGGAGTGCAGGCGTTCGCCCATGACGCTAAATTCAAAGCTGCCGGTGGCCCAGTAAATGCCGAGGATGCCCAGCAGCAGGCCGAAGTCGCCGACGCGGTTGGTGACAAAAGCTTTTTGGCAAGCGTCAGCAGCGGGTTTGCGATCGTACCAAAATCCGACTAGCAGGTACGAACACATACCTACGAGTTCCCAAAAAATGTAAATCTGAACGATGTTCGGGCTGACTACGAGACCCAACATCGAGGCGCTGAAGATGCTCAGGTAGGCGTAAAAGCGCACGTACCCGTCATCGTGAGCCATGTAGCCGTCGGTGTAAATCATCACCAAAAAAGCGACCGTGGTTACGATCGCCAGCATGACCGACGTTAGGGGGTCGATAATATAGCCCATATTCAGCGAGAAGTCGCCAGCAGAAGCCCACTGAATACTGCGGGTGTAGGGTGCGTGGCCCTGTAGTTGACTCCACAGCAATGCGAAGGAGAGTACCATTGACCCTCCGAGCGCGGAGACGATTAATATCGCATTCGCTTGTCGGAGCTTGTTGGTTGCCTGGTTAAAGGTGATTAAGCCTAGACCTACTAGCATTGCGCCTGCCAGCGGCAGGACAGGAATCAGCCAAGCATATTGATAAAGCAGTTCCATGACTGATAGGTAGTTTAAAGTTTCTACTAGATATTGACAAAACTGTAAACAATTGTGACACACGCCTGCGCCACTGGGCCAAAATACTTGATCCAATTCTTTAAGTATTGCTATACCTGAGTGCAATCGCGAGCGAGACGATCGCACTACTTTTTTCCTGGCGAGCGAGAAGATCGCACCCTACTCCGAAAATCATTATTCCCGTGGCAAGGGAAACTATGTGATAAATCTCACAGTCCTGTGCGTTCAAGACTGCGAGATTTATTTTGGTGTCCGATGGTTGATGCACAAATGGGGAATGCCTTCTGCTTTCTACATAAAAGCAGAATGCCTTCTACACAAGAGCCGAATGCCTTGGGACCATTACCTGTTGGCGACTTCCTGAAGTTGCAGCCGTTGAGATGGGGAAGCTACGTGAGCTGCGAGCATCCAGGAATCCAGAGTCCGCCGCAGTTCCTCGCGTCCTTGGTAGTCTTCCAATCTAAATCGAACTTTATCGCCCTCAAACAAAATCAGCGTGGGCAGACTTGTCAACCGATAAGTGTGGGCCAATTTGAAACATTGATCGGCATTCACCCCGACCAGCTTGACTTTTTCTGCCCACTGTGATTCAAAAGTCTTAAGCGTGGGGTCGATCGCGCGGCACAAACCGCACCAAGGAGCCGAAAAGTGAACTAAAACGGGGGTAGAGGCTTGAAACACCTCTTTTGCAAAAGTGCGTTCGCTAACCGACAACACCATGAGCCCTCAAAATTTAATAATTTTTTTTCTATCCTAGGGATCATGCTACCAGTATATGTTCCTAGTTACACGCATCAAAAAAGGATGAATTTCCCACAGCAGGCCAGTAAAAATGACTACACCTAGATAGGAAGGGCGCAGAAATTCAAGCAAATCAAGGGTTTGACGCTTTTGTAGGATTGCCAAAAAAGGCATGATTGAGGTTCGAGATTTGATGGTTTCAAAGGATTCTCCAAAACGAGCCTGAAGTCGTCTGTCGCCGTGCCACACTCCGAACAGGTGGTGAAGTACCAAACCGATGGAAGTGACGAGGGTAAAGCTAGTGCCAATCCACAGGGTGTGGGCCACGCACCAAATCACCTGTCCCACCATTTGCGGGTGACGGGTGATACGAATGATGCCAGTTTCGTAGAGGTGAACTTGGGGCTTTTGGACGGCGGCAATTTCTAGGAGGTTGAAAGTTGCTGGGTACAGAAACAGAAAGGAAATTGCCGAAAGTATCCAAACAGCAGGTTTAACTCCGGGTAATCCCTGTACTTGCCAAAGCTGTACGCCGTCGTAGCGGTGGTTGAAAAAGTAGACAATCAGAATGACGGCTAGCGGCAAACTGACAAGGGCAAACAAAACGCGATAAAGTCTCGGCCCGATCAGCTTTTCACCTTTGGGCCGGAGGGCTGCTAAACCGCTGTGGGCGATCGCAAAAACCAGTAATAGACCCAGAATAACTAAGTGGGAGTCGAGCGCCAAGTCGATCGTCATTGCAAATATTAAGAAAAGTTATTGATTCTCGGCCAATTTGTGTCACAAAGTATCTATGGGAGCATTCAGCGGTTATCAGTCAGTTAACTGTTCACTGTTCGCTGTTGACTGTTCGCTGTTCGCTGTTGACTGTTCGCTGTTGACTGTTCGCTGTTTGCTGTTCGCTGCCTACAGTCAACCGTCAACCGTCAACTGACAACTGACAACTGACAACTGACAATTTAGATATATGTCTGACCTTCCTTTCACTTTAGACCAGTTACGCATTCTCAAGGCGATCGCCTCTGAAGGAAGCTTCAAACGCGCCGCGGACAGCCTCTATGTATCCCAGCCAGCAGTTAGCTTGCAGGTGCAAAACTTAGAGAGACAGTTGGACGTGCCGCTGTTTGACCGGGGGGGGCGGCGGGCGCAACTGACCGAAGCCGGACACCTGCTGCTGAGTTACGGCGAGAAAATTTTATCGCTTTGCCAGGAAACTTGTCGAGCTCTGGAAGACTTGCAAAATCTCCAAGGCGGTACTTTGATCGTCGGCGCTTCTCAAACAACGGGGACGTATTTGCTACCCCGGATGATCGGGATGTTTCGCCAAAAGTACCCGGATGTAGCAGTACAGCTTCACGTTCACTCGACCCGCCGCACGGCGTGGAGTGTGGCCAACGGGCAAATTGATTTGGCAATTGTTGGCGGAGAAATTCCTACCGAACTTGTAGAAGCTTTAGAAATTGTTCCTTACGCTGAGGACGAACTGGCTCTGATTCTTCCTCCGTCTCACCCGATGGTACAACAAGAAAGTATCCAAAAAGAAGACCTTTACAAATTGCAGTTTATATCCCTCGATTCGCAGTCTACGATCCGCAAAGTAATCGATCAGGTACTGACTCGCTGCGGCATTGACACGCGCCGCTTGAAAATAGAGATGGAACTAAATTCGATCGAAGCAATTAAAAATGCCGTTCAGTCGGGGCTGGGAGCGGCTTTTGTCTCGGTTTCGGCGATCGAAAAAGAGTTGCTCATGGGCGTCTTGCACAAATCTCAAATGGACGAAGTTTTGGTAACTCGAATTTTGTCGCTGATTTACAACCCCAACCGCTACCGTTCTAAAGCTGCAGAGGCTTTCAGCAATGAAATTTTACCCCAATTTGCTACTTATTCGACCATCCTGGAGAAGAAAGAACCCCCGGCGCTCGATTTGGGATTCATAGAAATAGCAACTCCCAACTCGGCAGGAAGTTAATCTCTTAGGTCGCTGGCAGTTAGCAGTTCGCGGTTAGTTGAGAAATCGAAATCTGATTTAACAATCGCTTTTTCTTCCCTCTTCCCTCTTCCTTCTTCCCTCTTCCTTCTTATTAGCAAACAAAAATGGAAGTTTACTGCACCCGACCGGGCTGCCCGCGCCCTCAAAACTATTTTCCCGACCTCGATGACAGTTCGCGGCTCAAAACGGTGCAGCAAAAGTTTTGCACCGCTTGCGGGATGCCCATGATTTTGAGCGGGCGCTATTTGCCCGTGAGGTTGTTGGGTCAAGGCGGTTTTGGGGCGGCATTTTTGGCCAGAGACCGCTATACTCCCGCGATGCGGCAGTGCGTTGCTAAACTTTTGCAGCCCTCGGTAAATCTGACTCCGGCCCAGCTAAAAATCGCTCAAACTCTTTTTGAACGGGAAGCGGCGGTGCTGGAAGAACTGGGAAACGAACATTCCCAAATTCCGAGTTTGCTGGCTTTTTTTGAGCTGACTGTTACGAGTTTGCAGCCGGGAAAAAACGATCAGTTTTTCTATCTGGTTCAAGAATTTATTGACGGTAAAAATTTGGAGGATGAACTAGCTGTTAAAGGCAGGTTTTCGGAGACGGAAACGGTGGAGGTGCTGCGGGAAATTTTGAAGGTTCTAGATTTTGTGCACTCTCGCGGTTCGATTCACAGGGATATTAAACCTGCTAATATTATGCGGGGTAAAAACGGTCGGCTTTATTTATTAGATTTTGGGGCTGTTAAACAAGTAACACAAAGTGTTGGGAGTGCAAAAGCTTCGACTGGTATTTATTCTTTGGGTTACGCTCCGCCAGAACAGATGAGCGGGCAAGAAGTTTATCCGGCAACGGATTTGTATGCTTTGGCTGTAACTTGTATTACTTTGCTGAGTGGTTTGCAGCCGACAGAGCTTTTTGATAGTTACAGAAACGAGTGGAATTGGCATTCGCGGGTGCAGGTAAGTTCGCGTTTGGCTCACGTTCTCGATCGAATGTTATTATCAGCTCCCAGCCAGCGTTTTCAATCTGCGAGTGAGGTGGAAGCGGCTCTGATGTCTGGGCCTCAACAACATTCTCAACCACCTACAGTCGTGGTGGCGCCGCCTCCGATACCTCTTCAACCGACTCTGCCTCCTCCTGTACGGGTTCCGGCGACGCCTCCGGGAGGGCTGCAACCTTCGCAGAGAGCGACTTTTTCGATTTGGGAGGTTTTGTCGGGGGCGGCGTTTACGGGTTTTGAGGCGGGGGTGCTGGCGATCGCCCTGACGAGTTTGTTGCCCTCTCCTGGCTTGAGTATCGGATTGTTGGGGATGATTGTGGCGGGTTTGATTTACGGGCAGTACCGCAGGGCGATCGAACAAACTGAGATGTTAATTATTGGTGCAGGTACTGTGGCTTTGCTTTGGTTTTTCCCGGTTTTACAGACGGCGGCACTTGCGATTTATCCGAATTCTCCGATCACTGGCGTTTTATTTGTAGGATGGTTGGGTGCTTTGGGTGCGATCGCGGGAACAGCTATTTTTCGCCTGATTTATAAGCTGCTTTCAAACGTTTTTTAATGTAATAGTCATCTATCTCCAGAAAAGCCTGTTTTGAACAGGCAAGATGCCTGTTCCACAATAATTAATTATGGGAGATGTCTAATTTAAAATGCAGACTCAGAAGTCTATCTACCCGAATTGGGTGATTGCTTGGGGCCCAGAAGCCCGATCGCACCCTGCAACTTGGGAAACGTCCGGTTTTGCCATAATCGGAGCTGAACCCACCTTCAGCCCCGATCGGCGATTTGTGCTGGTAGGTGACTGCTGCTTCGATCGCACCCCAATGCTCCAACAACAGATTGATACCGATGGATTGACCGATTTGGCGATCGTCGGGCGGCTATGGGAACAGTCAGGCCCTCAAACTTTGAGCTTACTGGAAGGACAATTTGCCCTTGCAGTGTGGGATCGAGAGGAGCAAACCTTGTGTCTGGGGCGCGATCGCGTCGGAGCCAAAACCCTCTATTACACCCGTACAGGAACGACTCGCTGGATCTCGCCTCGACTGCGATCGCTCAATCCGTATCACGATCGAGAACTCGATTTAGTTGCTTTGCGCGACTACTTGTGCTGTGCGTTTGTACCTGGAGCACAAACGCTGTGGGAAGCCGTGCGAGAGTTGCGGCCCGGTAGCTACCTGTACTTACCGGATATTCAGGCGCAGAGATACTGGCAGCCACAGGAGCAAATTACTAACGCCGATCGCCCTTTGGAATGGCACAGTCAACAAGTGCGATCGCTTTTGGAACAACTGGTGCAGGAAGCGCTACCAGCGGGAGAACCAGTCGCAGCATATCTTTCGGGTGGTATTGATTCAAGTTGCGTCACGGCGATCGCAGCGCGACTGCACGATCGTCCAGTACACACTTTCTCGATGCACTTTGGCGCTCAATATCCCAGCGAGATTGAATTTGCCAACATCGTTGCGGCACATTGTGGCAGTGAGCACCACGTTTTGGAAGTTTCGCCGCAGCAAATTTGGGAATTGCTGCCGGAAACGCTGGCGGCGATGGACGATCCGGTGGGGGAAGGCTTGACGGTGCCAAATTTGCTGCTGGGGCGATCGGCAAAGCAATTCGCAGACGTGGTACTCAATGGCGAAGGCGGCGATCCGTGCTTTGGCGGGCCGAAAAATAAGCCGATGTTGCTGAATAGTTTGTATGGTTCAATTCAGGGTAAACCAGATCCGATCGCAGCTTACTTGACTTCGTTTCAAAAATGCTATGTGGATTTGCCACGTTTGCTGAAGCCGAAGGTTTGGGAAAAGGTGAAGAATGCGCCTTCCGTCTTTGCTGAGGAATTGCAACAGACAGAAACGACGTTTTTGAATCGGCTGATGCGGCTCAACATTGAGTTTAAAGGAGCCGATTACATTTTGACCAAGGTGAATAATCTCACCGCTGCGGCGGGATTGGAAGCGCGATCGCCTTTGTTTGATTCGCGGATGGTGGCGCTGAGTTTGCAAATTCCGCCAGAGTACAAGCTTTCGGGTGCTCAGGAAAAAGCGGTTCTCAAAGCTGCTGTGGCGGATTTGCTGCCCGATGTCATTGTCAACCGTCCGAAAAGCGGGATGGTGATGTCGATGCAGCAGTGGTTTTTGAGGGATTGGCAGCGGCAAGCGCGATCGTTGCTGCTGAATCGTCATGCGGCGATCGCGCCTTACCTCGATCGAACACTAATCAGCGAGTGGCTAAACTATCGTGGAGAAGTTTTTCCCCGCTACGGGCTGAAGCTGTGGCTGCTGGTGACGCTGGAAATTTGGTTACAAGTAAATCGCCGTTAGTTATCCAAAATTAGGATACGGCGCCGTGCCTTTCGTCGTGTCAACTTCAGCAGTTGACGCCCAAATTTGTCGAGCGACAATGGCATTTTCCCTATGCGGTTTTCGCTCTTGTTTATAGAACCGAATTAAACCGCAGAGGGCGCAGAGGATACAGAGAAACGGAAGAGACAGATGAATCATTCCGATGCCAACGGATTGCTATATACAGTGTATTTCATAAATCTGGAATACGCTGTATATAGCAATCCTCGCATCATTTGTGAATTTCTTGCTCCCTCCCATTGGTAAGGGGAGGGTTGGGGTGGGGTAAAAAGTTTACGACTCCTGCAAGGATTGCTATAGTTCTCTTGCGATGATTATGGGATGTTTGGTTTCACCCTTTTTTAATTCGCCACCAGTCTCTTGAAATCGCCCGCAATTCTTCAACCCGCAAATTTAACCATCCGCATTTTCAACCCCCAATTTCAAGCACTATTTTGCCGGTTACTGAGCCTGTTTCTAACAGTTCGTGAGCGGCTTGCGCTTCTTCGAGAGGGAAAGTTTTGCTGACGTGAATTTTTAGCAAGTTGCGATCGCACAAACGAGCACACTTCTGCAAAATATGAGCCTGCTGTTCCTGTTCCTCCACCAAACCTTCTAGCATTGGTGTTAACATTAATTCCAGACTAATTCTCAGATTCCGCATTCTCGCTGTTTTCAAATTGCCCAAAGCTGGATCGGGTTCCAAAATTGTTACCAAATCTCCATAAATCTTCACAGCCGGAATAGTTTGGTAAAAAGTTTCTCCCCCGACTGTATCGAAAGCCAAATCAACTCCTTGTCCTTGAGTCCAAGTCAAAACCTCATCGACAACATTGGTATTTTTGTATAAAATAACTGAATCTGCACCTAAGTGCTTGACAAAATTGGCTTTTTCCGCAGAACTAACAGTCGTGCAAACCTCTGCCCCCTGCAACTTCGCCAACTGTACCGCGACGTGGCCGACACCGCCTGCACCAGCTTGAACCAGCACTTTTTGGCCAGCTTGCAAGCGCCCTCGATCGTACAGCGATTCCCAAGATGTAATTAAAACTAACGGTGCCGCCGCCGCCTCAGCAAAACTTAAAGCAGCAGGCTTGAGGGCGAGAAAGCGTTCGTCTACAACGGCAAACTCAGCATAAGTACCGATCGACCCGCCCAAACCGCCATTGCAGAAAAAAACCTCGTCTCCCACTTGGAAACTTTGCACACCAGCACCGACAGCCTCTACGACTCCAGCACCGTCGCACCCCAAAACGTGAGGAGCTTTATCGGGGTAAAAAGTGCCGCGCGATCGCAACTTAGTATCGATCGGATTGATACCCGCCGCTCGCAACCTTACCAAAACTTCAGTTTCTGTTTGTATAGTAGGGGCGGGGATATGTTGTAGTTTCAATACGGACGGGCTGCCGGGGGTTTGAAAAACGATCGCTTTCATCATGGGTGTTACACTAGATCAGATAATCCCTAGACTTTATTGTACATTGCTTAGCAAAGCCACAAAAAAAATCGTTTATCCCAAAATTTATGATTGTTGTTGAAAGGCCGTACATATATCGGCAGCATCAGTTTTATAAACAACTTGATGACTTATCGTTTCTGTCGAGAACTCTCTACAATTACGGTAAATATTATATGAAGAACCACTTTTTTAATTCTGGATCTAAAGTTTGCGGTACTAGAATTATCAAACAGTTATCTGCTCTCCTAAAACCTACAGACTGCTCTCAATCATTACCTGCTAAAATTAGCAATCAAGTTCTTAATCAATTTGTTGTTATATATTGGGACGATTGCAACAAGTCAATAAGAGGTTACGATCCACCTCTACCTAGATTTTCATTCCTCTCCAGCATGCCCCAATACAAACATAAAATCTGGGAACGTAAATTTTTAATTCAGGATAACCAGTCCATAGAAAAAAAGGGAGGTGACAAAAATAATGGACTACTTCATTTCTCTCAAAGTGACATAATAATTTCTACAAAATCCCAAAATGTCATCAAGGTAAGGATAGGTCTTGAAACAGCGCTCTACTTTGTTGAGGCTGCCCATCAAAAGCTTGTAACTTTGGTGGATTTAAATTATCACCTCATAGCAGGTATAGATTTAGGCTTTGATCGCTTCGTTGCTTTGCCATCCAATAAGCCAACATTTACTCCAACACCATATCATAAAAAACATCTCAAATCAATTAATCCATGTTGCCATCAGCGCCGAGCATTTTTACTGTCAAAACGTGACCAGGGAAAATCTACCACGCGCCAAATCCAGCAAATCACCTTTAATCGAAACAAGCGATTAGAAAACTACCTTCATCAAACCAGCAGTTTGATTGTCAAGCGGTTGGTGGCTGAGAAAATAATCCAGTTAATTATTGGCACAAATGTGAGGGAGAAACAAAATATAAAGTTACAAAAAAAGCCTCATAAATTTGTGAAAGTTCCTCCTGACCAGCTCATAAAATATATTACTTACAAAACTGAGCTATTTGGTATCAAGGTAATAGTTACACAAGCATTTTATACAAATAAGGGCAGCTTTTTGAATTTAGAGCCTGTCGGTAAGCAAGAGTCTTACCAGGGTAAGAGAGGTAAACGAGGGTGGTTTAGGTCTTTTAAGGAAAGTTGGATTAATGCTGATGTGAATGCAGCGTTAAATATGATTATAAAAGTAAACGTAAGCTCACCCTTAGAGGAGTGCCACAACCGTATATATGTGTTTGCAATTTCACCTGTACGGGTTGAACCTGTACAAAAAGAAACACAAAAAGTTGGGTAATGTTAAGTATTGCCCGGTTTTTTGTCAACTCTTAACTCTCTTGTCGCCTTCACGGCGATTTGACCTTGTATTCGTTACCCATCCGTGACGATACTTAGTTATTTTTAAATAGATTGGCTTCAGATAACTACAATAATTGTCGAGCGGTGCTAATCGATGTTCGAGCTAGATTTATTTTTTTACTTTGAGATTCTTGCATATTTTCTGGGATTATCGGCGATTTTAGCCTTGGTGTCCGCGATTTATCTCAAGTGGCACCGACGGCCTTCCAACCTACCACTAACCCAAGAGCAACAGCAGTTGGCAGAATTAAAACCAGACGATTTATCTGCGAGATTGAAAATGCGGAAAAACTTTTTGATTTTCCCCAACCCAAATCAGTGGCCGGCAACTGACAGCTTCTTGGGTAAAGTTTTAGGTATGGGCCGCGCTGTATTCTGGGCCAAGCAAGAACGCCTAAGTGTTAATTCTTCGCCTCTTTTGGGGCCTGGAACTAGCAAAACCCTAAATCTGAGCATTTTGGGTTCGATGGGAGAAAATCCCGCTCGCCCGAATGCCGAGAATCCTCCCAAAGTTACTCCTTCCGAGCAATTAGAGGAAGATTTGCTGGGCGAAATCCTAGCAGGTACTGATTCGCCGGGTGGAGCACAATTCTTTGATGCCTTAGTTTGCCACTTAGCCTCAGCACTCGGAGTTCGCACCGCCGTCGCTGCCAAATCGATTAAGTCGAAGGCACGCACCGATGCTGCTGCCGATAGATTGCAAATTATCAGTTTTTGGAGTGACGGACAGCAGCAGCCAAACTTTGAGTGCGACACCGCCAATACTCCTGAAGCGCGGGTGCTGGAGGCGGGAATGTATTCCTGTCCCGACAACCTCTGGGAAACCTTTCCAGAAGACCGCAGACCGGTAGTTACAGGTGCGCGCAGTTTCCTGGGAGTCTTGCTGAAAAACTCTTACGGCGAACCTTTA
This sequence comes from Microcoleus sp. Pol12B3, assembly GCF_036701355.1. Classification (NCBI taxonomy): domain Bacteria; kingdom Bacillati; phylum Cyanobacteriota; class Cyanophyceae; order Oscillatoriales; family Microcoleaceae; genus Microcoleus; species Microcoleus sp. Pol12B3. Next base: position 31,584 of record NZ_JAUBQS010000007.1, on the reverse strand, counting down.
GGCATTATTTGTATTTTTCACGATCGACCCCTGGTCGAAGCACATCTTGCCAAATTCCGATTAATTCTCAGCATCTTTGCGGGACGGGCCGCCGCCGAATTAGAGCGGCAGCGCCTAGAAGCAGCACTTTCCACTGTAGAAGCGAAATACTGCGCCCTGGTAGAACAAATGCCCGCTGTCACATACATTTCTCCCCTCAACCGCAAGGCTGCCAAACTTTACATCAGCCCGCAAATAGAGACTTTTCTAGGTTATTCTGTAGCTGAATGGAGAGCAGATCCCGACTTGTGGCTGAAACTCGTTCACCCAGAAGACCGCGACCGCGTGTTAGTTGAAAACGCTACACAGAAATTCACCGATGGAGAAGATATCTTCTGCGAGGGGTCGCTGGTTTCAGAATACCGCGCGATCGCCCGCAACGGTCGAGTCGTCTGGTTCCGCGATCAAGCAACCGCAGTTCGCGATGAAGCAAGCAAGTCTGTCATCCTTCAAGGCGCAATGTTTGATATCACAGAGACTAAAGTAGCTGCCAGCGCGCTGCTAGAAAGCGAATACCGCTATTACACCTTGGCAAAAATACTGCCGGTCGGGATTTTCCGCGCCGACGCTGCTGGAGATTGCTTGTATGTCAATGAGCGATTTTTGGAGATGGCGGGACTGACTGCGCCAAAGGCACTAGGCGAAGGTTGGGCGCAAAGTTTGCATCCGGAAGACCGCGAGCGCGTTTTGAGCCAGTGGTATCGCGCTGTCACAGACAAGTTGCCCTGTAAGTTAGAGTATCGCTTTTGCAACGGTGACTTCACAACCTGGGTATTTTGGCAAGCAGTGCCAGAAATGACCAAAAGCGGGGAAGTTCTAGGCTATCTCGGCACATTGACCGATATCACCGATCGCAAGCAGGCAGAATTCGCGCTGCAACAGGCGGAAGAGAAATACCGCAGTATCTTTGAAAATGCGATCGAAGGCATTTTTCAGACAACGCCCGACGGACGCTACCTCAGCGCTAACCCTGCTTTGGCGAGAATTTACGGCTACGAGTCGGCCGCCGAATTGATCGCGAATATCCAAGATATAGACCGCCAACTCTACGTCGATCCCAACCGACGTGGGGAGTTTTTGCGCGCGATCGAAAAACACGGTTTTGTGTCTGAGTTCGAGTCCCAAGTTTACCGCGCTGACGGCACTACTATCTGGGTTTCCGAGAACGGTCGGGCAGTTCGCGACCCTGACGGAAAGTTACTTTACTACGAAGGCACTGTCGAAGATATTACCCTCCGCAAAATAGCCGAAGATAAGTTAGTACACGATGCTTTGCACGATATGCTAACCGGTTTGCCCAACCGATCTTTATTTATGGATCGCTTGGGACACGCGATCGATCTTTCAAAACGCCGTCCCGAGATTTTGTTTGCGGTGCTGTTTATCGATCTCGATCGCTTTAAGGTTGTTAACGACAGTTTGGGGCATTTAGTGGGCGATAGGTTGCTGATCGCGATCGCGCAGCGCCTGGGAATCTGTTTGCGCGCTGGAGATACCGTTGCCCGTCTCGGCGGCGACGAATTCGCTATTTTGCTGGAAAATATCAAAAGCACCGAGGATGCGATCCAGATTGCCGAACGAGTGCAAGCGGAACTGGCAGAGCCTTTTTACCTTAACGAGTATCAAGTTTTTACCAGTGCTAGCATTGGGATTGTTTGTTCTGGTGTTCCTCCGCGTCCAACGGAAACCCGCAAACTGTCGAGTCCCGAAAATCAGGGAAATATCGATCGGGAAACTTCTTTGTCTTGCTTATCTTCCGACTCTCCTGTTCCCAATGTCCCGTTGTCCATATTGTACGATCGACCGGAAGAACTGCTCCGAGATGCAGATGCTGCCATGTATCATGCTAAAGGATTGGGCAAAGCTCGCCACGAAGTTTTTGACTTAAGTATGCACACTCGCGCCGTCGCCCTTTTGCAACTGGAAAACGACCTGCGACGCGCTTTAGACTGCCAGGAATTTCAGCTTTACTATCAGCCCATCGTCTCTCTAATTACCGGTAAAATCAGCGGTTTTGAAGCGCTGCTGCGGTGGTATCACCCGCAGCGGGGTGTCGTATCTCCTGGCGAGTTTATTTTAGTAGCTGAAGAAACTAGATTGATTATACCTATGGGCTGGTGGATGATGCGATCGGCTTGTCATCAGATCCACGAGTGGCACCAAAAATTCCCAGCCAATCCGCCGTTGACTGTCAGCGTCAACCTTTCTAATCAACAATTTAAACAACCGGATTTAATCGATCGCCTTCGCGAAATTTTACAAGAAACTCAGCTTGACCCCCGCACTTTAAAGGTAGAAATTACTGAAGGCGTCATCATGGAGAATGCCGAATCAGCAGTGGCTATCCTCGCGGAATTGAAAAATTTAGAAATTCAATTATATATTGACGATTTCGGAACGGGCTATTCTTCTTTGAGCCGCCTGCACACTTTTCCAACTGATGCTTTAAAAATCGATCGAGCTTTTGTCAGCCGCATGACTGAAGATGAAGGCAACGAAGCGATTGTACAGACTATTTTAATTTTAGCCAGTCATTTAGGTATGGATGTAATTGCTGAAGGAATCGAAACCAGCGAACAGCTTAATTTACTCAGAGCGCTGCAATGCGAATACGGACAAGGATACTTTTTCTCAAAGCCAATAGACAGCATCGCAGCCACACTTTTGATAGAAAGTCAACCTAAATGGTAATGACTCATGGGTAATTAATCATTAGGAATTGCTAATTCGGACTCGGGAATCGGGAATTGGAAATTGGAAATTAGAAATTAGAAATTAGCAAGTGGAAGTTAAAACCTTCTTCCTTCTTCCTTCTTCCTTCTTCCTTCGGACTGACATCCGTTACATCCGTTACATCCGTTACAGAATCCGTTGCCGAACTTCCTTCTTCCTTCTTCCTTAAACTTTCGCTTCCAAAGACTTGAGAAACTCAGTATTGACCCCCGACTCCCGCGTCAGGGCAATTTTCCCAGTACGAGCAATTTCCTTAATCCCAAATCTATTGAGAACCTGGACGATCGCCACCATTTTACCGGGATCTCCCACAACTTCCAATGTCAGCGTATCATCACCAATATCCACAACTCGCGCTCTAAAAATTTGAGCTAACTCAATGATCTCCGATCGCGTCCCGCTAGCAGCATTAACTTTCAGCAACATCAACTCGCGTTCCACACAGGGAATTTCTGTTATATCCTGAACTTTTAGCACGTTAATCAACTTGTACAGTTGCTTGGTCAACTGCTCGATAACCTGGTCATCTCCGGGTACAACCATTGTAATCCGAGATATTCCCCCTTGCTCAGCCGGGCCAACGGCGAGACTTTCAATATTAAAACCCCGACGGGCAAACAAACCAGCAATTCGAGTGAGGACACCCGCTTCATCTTCAACTAAAACCGAAAGAGTGTGTTTCATTTCTCCAAAAAGACGCATTTCGTGCAATTCTACTTTTGCCAATTCGCCTTTTAGCAGAAGTGCACGCCCATTGAACCTGCATTAGACATTTTATCGCGAGTTATATCATTTCCGGTTACACCGGAATGATGTTGACTGTTGACGGTTGAGTGTTGACGCCGCGAACAGTGAACACTCAACGCCGTGAACAGTTAACTCGAATTTACTATTCCGATGCTGACGGATTTGATATTATTAGCTGTTCATCTACGGGAAAAAACAATATATTAAGCTGTGGGGGCGAGAGTCACCTCCGATCGACAATATCACTCATCGATCAGCGTAAATCCGTCCCCACCCGCTTATTGTTGTCGATCGCACCCACATGAGCTAAGTTTTTTTGTGTACGAACCTACACAATTCCTCGCGACAATAAAAACTTTTCAGGTCTTGTCGCTAACGGGGAATGAAATTTTGAGATTAATTAATCTCAAAATTCATTCACAGAAAAACCCGGTGTTGCAGCGACGGCATCTGGCGGCGGACTTGTTCTAATCTATCGGGATTAATTTCTGCGATCGCCACACCCGGTTCCTCTCCGGCATCCGCCAACACCACACCCCAAGGATCTATAATCATCGCGTGACCGTGAGTTTGACGGCGGCCGTAGTGGCGGCCAGTTTGTGCAGGGGCGATCGTATAACAAGTATTCTCGATCGCCCTAGCTTGCAACAAAACCTTCCAGTGATCCTTGCCAGTGTAAGCCGTAAACGCCGCGGGCACAAACAAAATATCAGCCCCCTTGTACGACAAATGCCTGTACACTTCCGGGAACCGCACGTCATAGCACACCGAAAGTCCCAGCGTCCCCAAATCCGGCGACACATAAACAGGCGGCAAATCTTCACCAGCTTTCACAGTGTTCGATTCCCTGTAAGTAATGCCGTCTGGCACATTCACATCGAACAAATGTACTTTTCTGTACCTTGCCACTTCAGTACCGTTTTGGTCTACCAGCAAAGAGGTATTGTATACCTTCCCCCCCTCTGTCGGCACCGGAAATCCGCCGCCCAGAATCGTTACCTGGAACCGTTGGGCCATCGTTTTGAGGAATTTTTCGCTCAGGAGCCCGATCGCCTCTGCTGAAGCAATCTTTTCCTCCTCTTCTCCCATAAACGAGAAATTTTCTGGTAAGGAAACTAACTCGGCACCCCGACGTACTGCCAGGTCGATTAATTCCTCTGCCTGAACCAAATTTTTTTGCAGGTCAGGCAAGCTAGTCATTTGAATTGCTGCGGCGAGATAAGACTTCATCGATTCACAATATTAGTCATTAGTCATTAGTCATTAGTCAGTAATCATTAGTCATTGGTAACTAATTTGATAACTAAATAGTTGATATCCTTTGATTTTACCCAGTCATAAAGCTGTCTAGCACGAACTGCTATGGTTTGAGAGTTTTGATATTTGAGCTTTAAATTAACCTATAACTCATAATTCAAAAATCAAAACTCTCAACTTTTACCTCCTAGGTTTTGCAACCTAATTGGCCTTAAATCTTAAGGCATTGGATGGAAAAGCAGGTCGGGGAAAAAGCGGTTAAATTCAATTAAAGCCGCAGCTTGAATAGATATCCAAAGGATAGCCAATACTGGTGCTGTCGAAAGAAACTTGACAAAGTATTGCATGAATTCTGCTCCTGAAAATTCGAGACAGTTGGTAATTGCCGATCGGTCTGTGGCTAATTGCTAATTTCCAGTTAATTAATTAACTGTTAGCTATTAGCTCTTCTCCATTTCCCAATTTTAGCGGGGGGAAACAGTAATTTCGTCGTCCTTCGCAAACATTTCACCGCTGGTGATTGATGTGAGAGCTGCCAGAGGCCATAAAACGCCGCTCAGCATACATTTGATTGCCAAAGGAACGTCGATAATAATCTCTTTTTCCTCTGGGGTTGCTGATTTTTTGGTAACTTGCAGATAAGAACGGCCCACCCAACCAATCCAACCTGCGATATACAAGAACAGTATGCTAGGAATCAAAAAGTCCCCTGCTTTGCTCAAGTTGCCGTCTACGATTAAGTGCGGGTATCCTTCCGGGCCGCACATAGCTTGGGAATAGCGATCGAATCTTGCTTTCGCAGATGCCGGGTCGCCATTGGTAGAACGTGCATTTTTAGCCAGTTCCTTGAATTCGGGAGAGTCCTTGCACGGCACTAAATTGTAAGCCGAAGCAACTGGAGCAAAACTGATCCAGACACTCAACACTAAAATTGCAGCAAACAATCGTCGCATGGAATTGTTTCCTTTTGTTACAAAACAATAAGTTTTTGTACAAGCATTTCAACTTGCCGATCTGGAATCCAGATTACCGTGTTTGTTGACAGTGTAAAGTATCCATCATTGATGCGGCAAATCCCAATAGAATGAGGGATTAGCGTTTTCATAGGTCAATGCTGAGCTAGCAATACCGCGAGGATATTCCTTCCTTGCATCAGATGATGACCTTACCTGTCGATCGGTCAAAAATCCCTTAACTATAACCTGAGTACAGGTAGAGGAGGGGACTTGCGCCGAATTAGTTAAGCTAGCAATAACTAACCTATCAAATAAAATTACCAGTTAATGGCAACCATTTTCGCAATCGAAACAAGTTGTGACGAAACAGCAGCAGCAATTGTTAAGAATCGTCAAGTTTGCAGCAATGTTGTAGCATCACAAATTAAAATCCACGAGCAGTTTGGCGGAGTAGTGCCGGAAGTGGCTTCGCGGAGTCACCTAGAAATGCTAAATCAGGTAATTGCCCAGTGTCTCGGTGAAGCAAACCTGAGTTGGTCAGAAATTGACGGCATTGCAGCGACTTGTGCCCCCGGTTTAGTAGGTGCATTGTTGGTCGGGCTGACAGCGGCAAAAAGCTTGGCAATAGTCCATCAAAAACCTTTTTTAGGCGTCCACCACCTCGAAGGGCACATCTACGCTTCTTACCTTACCGAACCAGACTTGCAGCCACCGTTTTTGTGTTTGTTAGTTTCCGGCGGACACACTAGCTTTATTTATGTCAAAGATTGCGGCGTTTATGAAACTGTAGGACACACGCGAGACGACGCCGCCGGCGAAGCTTTTGATAAAGTTGCGAGACTGTTGCAGCTAGGATATCCCGGCGGGCCGCTGATTGACAAATTAGCCGCCCTTGGCAATCCCCAAGCATACCCTCTACCAGAAGGCAGAATTTCCTTGCCTGGTGGCGGCTACCATCCTTACGACAGCAGTTTTAGCGGGTTGAAAACCGCAGTTTTGCAATTAGTACAGAAACTCAAGAAACAAAATAACAATGTGGGTGCTGAAGGCATCTTGCCTGCCTCTACAATTAATGATATTGCGGCTAGCTTTCAGGAAACAGTAGCCAAGGGTTTAACAAAAAGAGCGATCGACTGTGCCGTAAATTTCGGGCTTTCCACTATTGTAGTCGGTGGGGGAGTTGCAGCAAACAGCGGACTGCGAAAACACTTACAAGCAGCAGCAGCAAAACATAACTTGCGAGTATTATTTCCGCCATTAAAATATTGTACAGACAACGCAGCAATGATTGGCTGTGCCGCTGCAGAACACTTGCAACGAGGACACACATCGCCCCTGACTTTGGGAGCAAATTCGCGGATGGCCCTCAGCGATATTATGGAACTGTACAAGAGTCATTAGTTATTAGTCATTAGTCATTAGTCAACAGTCAACAGTTAACCGTCAACCCAACGATGAAAATTCGCGACGCAGAAGAAAGCGATTTGCCAGCAATTGTCCAAATATATAACGCAGCAATACCGGGAAGAATGGCCACAGCAGATTTAAAGCCAGTCTCAGTCGAAAGCCGCCTCCCCTGGTACAGAGAACACTCGCCCAATTACTGGCCGATTTTGGTAATGGAATCAGAACAAAATATTGTTGGCTGGCTGAGTTTTCAGCTTTTCTACGGACGCGCCGCTTATCAGCATACAGCAGAAGTTAGCATCTACGTCGCACCCGATCGCCAACGCTGCGGCATCGGACAAAATTTATTGCAATCGGCAATTGTGCGGTGTCCCGAATTGAAGCTTAAAACTCTCATAGGCATAATTTTTGCTCACAATCAGCCGAGTGTAAGATTGTTTGAGAAATTTGGCTTTCAGCGGTGGGGATATCTGCCACAAGTTGCCGAACTTGACGGCTTTGAAAAAGATGTCGTAATTCTGGGTTTGCGTTGTCCGTAGGAAGTGATATCAATTCCGGTGGCACCGGAATTGATGCGATGTTTGCTCAATCTGCTAAAATTTTAATTTCATCCAAAGATGCGATCGCCACATCAGCATTTTCCAAATGACTAACCTGGGCCTTTCCCCAACAAATCCCGATACAGCCAGCAGCGCCCGCATTTTTACCCATCTGAATATCGCCCGCTGAATCTCCCACCATCAAAGTTGCGGCGGGATTTACTCCGAGTTTCTCACAAGCTTGCAAAAACAATTTCGGATCTGGTTTATGAACCGTTGAATCAACTCCCATTTCTAACTGAATCCACTCGGCTAATGCGTGGTGTTTCACAAATTTTTGCACCGATTCTGTTGTAGCCGCCGAAAGAATTCCCAGTTTTAAACCCGCTTCCGAAAGATATTTCAGCACTTCCAAACTGCCGACAAATAAAGGAGAAACAGCACTATTTTTAAACATTTCGTCAGCTTCGTCAAAAGCGCGGCGCGCAATAGTTAAAGATTCCAGCCATCCCCTGCCGGTTTCGGCGATGTATCCCGCCGCCACAATCTCATTTTCCCTACGACTACCGACTGCTAGCAAGCCCGTGGGGTCAATGCTGCCGCCTTCGATGCCGAAAGCCATTTGTAAAGGCTCTCCAACGCCCGGAATTTGAGCGTCTGCGAGGCGCGATCGCTTAATTCCCAACAATCTCAAAAATTCTTGAGAATCCTCTAGAGTGCCGTCTTTATCAAAGATTACGGCTTGGATATTCGAGAAGGTAATGCCCCGACATTTAATAGTTACCAAGAATCTAAACTCCGTAATTTTTATATTTTTTTATATCTTCCCATATGGCGCTATTTTTGGCAATTTTTAATTGCCCGCCCTCGTTGTGTTCCTACAAAATCATGTCCAACATTAGACATCTCCAAGAATCATTGTGGGACAGGCATCTTGCCTGTTCAAAACAGGCTTTTCTGGAGCTAATTATTGTTGTGTTTATACAAAATTAGGACACAAAATTGTTGTGTTACTACAATCAATCCATTAAAATCGTCCTACTAAATTAGCCACCATTAATCCTAGTACAACCGGCTGGATCGGCTTAACCATATGCCTTTGAAAACCAGCTTCGATCGCCCTTTCGCGTTCTTTATCGCCCGCATAGGCAGTCAGCGCCGCGGCGGGGATTTCTCCTCCGGCTTCCGCAGCAAGAGCTCGCACTTCTCGAATTAAGAAATACCCATCTTCCTCTGGCATTCCGATATCGGAGATTAGCAAATCATATCTGCCCGGATTTTCAGTCAAAGCAGCGATCGCACTTCTGGCAGATTCAACTGCCAAAACCTCCGCCCCGTAGCCTTCAAGCACAAATTGCAAGAAGTCGCGGGTATCGATCTGATCGTCTACGGCTAAGATCTGCAAGCCTTCTAGAGAGGGGACGCGATCGCTAGAGGTGTTTAAAGGCTCTACCAAATCAGTTGAGTTTAAATCGATCGCCGATGTCAACTCTTGAGGCAGCGATCGCAACGGCAATCTCACAGTCATTGTAGTTCCTTGTCCCTCACCCGGACTTTCGGCTTGCACCGTTCCCCGGTGCAATTCAACCAGGTGACGCACGATCGACAAACCCAATCCCAGCCCTTGATTGGTCTTAGTGCTGCTGGCATCGCCTTGATGGAAACGATCGAAAATATACGGCAAAAATTGTGCCTCAATGCCTTTTCCCGTATCGCTGACTCGAAGTTGAGCATGATTCTCGATCGCCGATAGCATGATTTCCACTCGTCCCCCCGCCGGAGTGAACTTAATCGCATTAGACAGAAGATTCCACACAACTTGCTGCAAGCGATTGATATCCCCTAAAACACTCGTAGAAATCAACTCCGAAACAATTTGAATGTTTTTTGCTTCGGCGGATAATTGCACCCCGTCCAGCGCAGCTTGCACCACTAACCGCAGATCGATCAGACAAATGGACAGTTGAAGCTTGCCACTCGTAATCCGGGAAATATCGAGGATATCTTCGATTAACTGAGATTGTGCCCTCGCGCTGCGCTCGATCACCTCTAGAGCGTTAGTAAAGGCTACTCCCTCAAGCTTGCCAGAACGCAGAACTTGTAACCACCCCAGGATCGGAGTCAGGGGATTGCGGAGCTCGTGGGAGAGATTCGCGAGAAATTGATCTTTAGCACGGTTGGCTGTTTCTGCTTGTTGGCGGGCCAACTGTTCGTGCTCCAATAACTCCGCTCGTAGGGTGTCAAACTGCTTGCGATCGGTGATATCCTCGATCGACAACAGAATCATTAAAGCTTGGTCTTCTCGTTCAAGTTTACAAGCATTCAGCAGCATGGTTTTCTGCCCGCTCTGCTCAAACAAGTGATCCAACTCAAAGTTTTCAAGCTGAACATCACTCACCAGAATATCTTCCAGAATCCATCGCAATTGGGGGATATTCCACTGCCCGTTGCCTAGCTCAAACAGCGAAGATTTTGCTGTTTCTGACGGTGAAACCTGAAACATTTCATAGAACGAGCGATTTGCTTTATTCACTCGGAAATCAGCATCTAGGACGACTAAGGGCGTTCGCACAGTTTCCACAATGGTTTCAGAATAATTTCGGGCCTCCTCCAAGGTTCTGGCACTGCGTTTAAGAGCATCAATATCGAGCAAAACAATCACCACACCGTCAATCTGGTTTTCCGTTGTCCGGTAAGGACGAATGCGGAGGTTGTACCAATATCCCGATAAAGTTTGAACTTCTTGTTCTTTCGTCTGCAGAGTATCAATCACCTCCAAAATCATCTGTTCCAAGTCAGGAACGTTCAGAGTTGAGCGGATGTCGCTAAAAGGTCGTCCAACATCTGTGGGAATCACACTAAAAATTTGCTGTGCCGTTGGCGTAAAGCGTCGAATCTGTAAATCGTTTGTCAGCATTAAGATAGGGATATTGATACTGGAAAGCAAATTTATCAGATCGTTATTGACCAGGTTTTGTTCAATATTTCGGCTGCGAAGTTCCTCGTTAGTGGTAGTCAGTTCCTCGTTAGTAGCTTGAATCTCTTCTTTGGCAGTTTCTAACTCCTCGTTGGTGCTTTGCAACTCCTCGTTGCTCGATAGGATTTCTTCGTTGGCAATTTTGATGTCTTGGTTGAGATTTTCGTGTTCCTGGATCACTGCTTGCAGTTGCGCTTGCACCGCAGTTTTGTCTTGGTAAGCGCTTGCAAGTGCCTGCCTCAGCAGCTCAATTTCGCGCACTAAATCAGCTTGCTCGAAGCTTTCAGAAGGGAGGGCGGTGAGGTTAAGCACGGGGGGTGAAGCCTGTTCAAATAGCACCAAAAAGTAGCGTCCTTCGACGGCCTGTGGCTGAAACGGAATCACCTCAAAATTGACGGTACTCGATCGTCCGGCCGATTCAACAACCGATACCCCTTCTTTCCTAACGGTGACGTTCTGCGTTTGTGCCTGATAAATAGCGGTGCGAAGCTCAAGCAGCAAGCCTTCCCTGGCCATTGTCAGCAAGTTTAAGTCGGGCGTTCCGAATGCCAGTCTCAAGTAAGGATTGAGGTCTCCCCGCACTTGCAGGATGTTCATGAGCTCGTTGACAACCACACCTGCTAGGGGATAGCGATTCAAAATCAGTTGGTCTGTTTCTCGCTGTAAATCAAAGCTATTTGTCAAATTTTCCTTCACCCCCTGGCGTTCGCGTGCTTTAGCTACGGGATAGGAACTCGGCGTAAACGAAAAAGTCGGACGAGTCGCCGTCAAGTTTTTAGCATAAATTTTAGAGTTTTTATCCACTGAAGTAAACAAGTATGAGAATTTTCCGGTGCTTTCAGAAGTGCCTAACAAGAGAAAGCCATTTGGGTTAAGACTGTAATGAAAAATGGGCATCAATTTTTTTTGCAAAGACTCTCCCAAGTAGATGAGTACATTGCGACAGCTAACTAAATCGAGATTGGAAAAAGGCGGGTCGCTGCCTAAGTCTTGTCGGGCAAATACACAGAGTTCGCGGACTGCCTTGCTGATTCTATAGCTACCTTCTTCTTGGGCAATAAAGTAGCCAGTACGCCGTTCTGGTGAAACATCTACCATCTGGTTTTCTGAGTAGACGCCAGACCTCGCTTTGCCAATTGCCTGTTCGCTAATGTCTGTGGCAAAAATCTGGATCGGTGGCTGGATGACTCGATCGCTCAAAAACTCTAACAAGCAAATCGCGATCGAATAAACTTCTTCACCTGTGGAACATCCCGCCACCCAAATCCGAATCGGAGTTTCGGCCGATTTATTTTGGGTAATCCTGGGGAAAACCAGTTCTTTTAACTTTTCAAAGGCTTCGGGATCGCGGAAGAAATTGGTAACGTGGATCAGAATTTCTTCATACAGGGCTGTGACTTCAGCCGAATTGTGTCGAAGGTGTTGGGCGTAATCGTTCAAGCTTTCCAGCTTGTACAACACCATCCGCCGCTGAATGCGTCGAGCGATCGTGGTGGGTTTGTAGTGGCTAAAATCAACGCCTGTGCTCGATTTTAGCAGCGCAAAAATAGTTGCCAGGGCATCTCCCTGTTCGAGCGATTCCTCAACTTTTGTCATGGGAAGCGAGCCAGTGAGAAGGGGATTGTGACTGTAGTTTGCCAGTTCCTCCGCAATTTTTTCCGGTGGCAGAACGAAATCGACATTGCCTGTGGCAACAGCGGTATTCGGCATACTATCAAATTTTGCTGTGTCTTGACATTGAGCAAAAGTCATGCCTCCGGCTGCTTTGATTGCCTTGAGCCCGAGTGAACCGTCTCCGTCTCCCCCGGATAAAACTACGGCGATTGCTTTGTGCCCGCGATCGATCGCCAATGAGGTAAAAAACGCATCTCCCGGCATATATTTACCATAAATCTTCTCGCGCGGTGATAGTTGCAGCACGCCTTTAGATAGCACCATCTTGGTATTGGGCGGAATAACGTAGACTTGATTGGGTTCTACAGCTACACCGTCTTTTACCTCATTAACAGGCATTTGCGTCGTTCTCGCGAGAATCTCGCTCAGCAAACTTTTGTGATTGGGATCTAAATGCTGAATCAGCACAAACGCCATACCCGTATCGATGGGTAAATGGCTCAGTAACCCCGTGAATGCCGCCAAACCTCCTGCTGAGGCAGCAATCCCAACAATGGGAAACGGGGCATCGGTTTCGGCTAATTGTTCGGAATCGAGGGCGACTGGTGCGATCGATTCGAGTGTATTTTCTGGAGATTGTTGAGGAGAAGTCATGATGGGAAGTCCTCGACTTCAGTTATTTAGTAGAATAGATACCGCGCCAGCCTAATGCTGAGTAATTCGGGCTATTTTTATCAAAGCGTACTTAAGTGATGGGCATTATGAAGCTCCATTAAGGATGAGCTACACTGTGGGAGCCATGAGCTGAGCGCTATCGAACACTTCTATATGCTGTTGGAGCGATCGCAACAACAGGCTGGCAATAACCAAGTAGTATATTTGCTTGCCTACTTAGCTTCTGTCAGCAACCAGTGTAGAAGAAAGTGCGATTACTGATTCGGTATTAATTCTAGCAGTATAAGCGATTTGTGCGCCTTGTATTCCTTTTAAATCTTCTACTCTTTTTTGAATTTCGGAGACTCCAGCAGCTTTTAATGCTGTTAAAAATGCTTCGTCGCTGTAAACATCTTCGGAAAACGAAACTTCGTCACTTTTAGAAAGATTTTGAATGCGGGCGGCTTTGTTGACTGTCGAGCCAAAATAGTCGATCGAATTATTAAGATTTACCAGCAAAGCCGTACCTCGGTGAATGCCAATCCTGACTTGAATCCACTCTTGTGCTTGGCGAGTGGAGTTATACTCTCTCAAACACGCTACAGCACCAGCGGCAGCCATAATTGCTTGTTCGTTGCTGATAAAGGAAGCCATGACGGCATCGCCGATGGTTTTAATGACTTTACCGTTAAATTTCTCGATCGACTCAAAGAAAATTTCAAAATGATCGCGCACAATATTGTAAGCTTTGGTATCTCCCAGTGTTTCGTACATTCTGGTAGAACCGGTAATATCAGTAAACATAATAGTAATCGCCCGAATCTTGACTCGCTCTCTTTCCGAGATTACTCGATCGCCGAACAAACGCTTATAATCCGGGTGATGAAGCAGTTGCATTCCTGACAGCCGCAGGGGCAGTTGTTCTAATGTCAATTCATCGGGCAATTCATCTGAATGCAAAATTAGCCCCGACAAATTGTGTTCGCTATTAGTTAATTCTATCTTGAGTTTTCCCGGACGCACGGCCAGGTCTTTTTTATCGAAATCTGGGCCGGCCAACTGCTGGAGTTTAATTTCTTGTATCTCTTCTGTTTTTTCGCCTTCAACCTTTAAAATCCCTTTAGCTAAAGTCAAGGGACAGCAGTAGCGGTATCGACCTTCTTCTAAGGTGACAGTCTCGGATTCGGTGCAGTATAAAGGCGTTACCAGTTGCAGTTTGCTCAGGAGTACGGGAGGGGGAGCGCAGACGGGCCGCAGTTGCGGGTCTTCGATTTCTTTGTTCAGGGAAAAAGTAACTTCGACGCGATCGAGCAAATCAATTTTAAACTCGCGCTCGCACATCGGGCAAAAAGACATTTCTGATGTGTCTGCCAAATCCTTAAATTCTTCTGTAATCATGTTGCAGTGGGGGCAGTGAATATCCCAGTGCAAGTCGAAGGCACCAGCTTTCACTCCGTGCAGAAATTCCGAAGTAATTCTTTTAATATTCTTGACTGTATCCCCTGCGACGTAGTAAGGGTTAATCCGCAATCTCTGCAAAATGTGGGAACCGATTAACCATTTTTCGATTTGGTCGATCGTTCCTTTGCTAGAATTAGGACGTTTTTTAAGCTGTTCTAATTTTTCTTTTAATAGTTCGATGTTCATTATCGGCTTGCCTCTGAGCGTTAGGGCAAGAAATTTATAAGGATTATGATGTGTGATTTGCTCGTCGGGTTTGTTCTTGCCTGAGAATTCTGATGAGTTTGCACTTGTGCGGATGTCCCTGATGTTTGTAAATCTTAACAAATTAGCAGCATAAAGGCTATGCCTATTTAGGCAGAGCGATCTGCAACTTGTAATAATTCAAAGTGCGATCGCTGCATTGGTCTACAGAAATAAGTTAAATCTCGGTAATTAAGAATGGGGAATTGGCAATTGGGAATGGAAAATGCAGAATTGGGAATTGTCAACCACCCGGCAGCGACTAATGACTAATATCGATTCGCGCTGCGCCGGAATGATATCAAATCCGCGCTTCCGCAGTCTGGCGTGTCGAATCCCGATGCCAACAAATAATTCGCGCAATTTTCATTTTTTTGCCTCACAGTCAACAGTCAACAGTCAACAGTCACAGATCTATATAACTAAAAAAAAAAGAGGGAAAATTCCCTCTTTTAATTACACTAACTGTGAGGTTATTCTTCAGTCGCAGGAGGGATTTCTTCCTCTACATCTAATACTGCTTCGGGTGCTGCTTCGGGTGCTGCTTCCGGCAGATCCTCTTCCATTGCTGACGGTACGTCTTCGAGTTCGTCGGAGATATCATCAGCATCAATGGAGTCTACAGGAATGTCTATGCCTGCTTTAGCTTGCTTTTGAGCCAGCATTTTCTCCCGGAACTTAGCTGCCATTTCCTCAGCTTTTTCGTATACCAATTCGCGATTTTTGACCATCGCGCCCGGTTCCGGTTCCAACTGCTTGGTGGAGAGAGAAATCCGGCCCCTCTCGGCATCCAAGTCAATGATCATCACTTTCACTTCGTCGTTAACATTGAAGACGCTATGAGGCGTATCGATGTGATCGTGTGAAATTTCCGAGATGTGCAGCAAGCCGCTGACGCCGCCGATGTCGATAAAGGCACCGTAAGGCTTGATACCGCGTACTGTACCGATGACGACTTCCCCGACTTCGAGGCGGTTCATCTTGCGCTCAACTAAGGCGCGACGATGACTCAACACTAGGCGGTTGCGGTCTTCGTCTACCTCTAAGAATTTTAATGGTAATTCTTCGGCGACTAATTCTTCCTTCGGTTTGCGGGTACTTATATGAGAACCGGGAATAAAGCCTCGCAAGCCTTCTATTCTCACGAGTGCGCCGCCGCGGTTGGTGGCAAATACTTGCGATCGTACTGTGGCATCTTCTGCTTGCAGTTGTCGCACTCTTTCCCACGCCCGCATATACTCGATGCGCCGAATGGACAGGGTTAATTGTCCGTCTTCATTTTCATCGGTTAGAATGAAAAATTCTCTGGTTTCGTTTGATTGCAATACCTCTTCTGGGCTTTCGACTCGATTGATCGACATTTCCTGAATGGGAATGTACGCTGCTGTTTTAGCACCGATATCAATCAGAGCGCCCCTGGGTTCTATACTAAAAACTGTACCCGCTACTACATCGCCCGGGCTAAAGTGATAGTCATATTTATCAAGTAGGGCTGCAAAATCTTCGTGAGTAAAGCCGATGTCTTTGACTGTGGTTTTGAGATTGACCATGCGAATAGTTTCCTAGGATTTCTCTCCTTCATGTTTTTCGTTTGTGCCGGCAGATATTAGAGATTTTGGTGAAAAAGCGGTTAACTTTTTTCAAAATCTTTTACTAAAGTCAGTTTTTGCTAACTTTTGCCGGGTGCAACTGCACACCAGCGCTTGCCATTACTGTTACTCCATACTCTGTGTTAAAACGTTGAATCTTAACATTCCGAGTCAAGTAGACTATTATAACTTACACGCATACGGGTTTAAAATTAATTTAAGCGAGCTTAGCTGGGACTAGCGCAGGATGCTGGGCTTTCTCGATCGACTGCTTCCAAATCCGGCAAATCTGCGTCAAAATTTGTCCCAGTTGCTGCATCTTCAGCTTCGTTGAGGGGATTCTGAAGGTGATTTAGGGTATCTACAAAATCTCGGATGCCTCGAAATTGCCGATATACGGAGGCAAAACGGACATAAGCGACTTCGCTAAGCGGTCGCAGGTGCAACAACACAAGTTCCCCTATTTCTGAACTGGCGATTTCTCGGAGCGATCGACCTTGGAGTTGGGCCTCGATTTCTTCGGCTAGGGTTTCGAGATGCCCGGAAGACAAACCTGTTTTTTCGCAGGCCCGAATCAATCCCCTGACTAATTTTGACCTGTCAAAAGATTCGCGCTTGCCGTCGCGCTTGATCACCGTAATCGGTACAAATTCTATGCGTTCGTATGTTGTGAAGCGGTGCTGGCAGCTCAAACACTCACGCCGCCGACGGATGCTTTGACCTGATTCGGCTGAACGCGATTCTAAAACCCGGCTATTTGTGTGTTGGCAGGAGGAACAGCGCATGATTGCTGATTTTAACAGGCATTGCCAGCAAATTGCCATTCATCTAACCGCCTGGGGTCTGATGAATGGCTGGACTAGAAAAATCACTTAGCACACAGCGGTGAAATAGTCCCGCACCAAATTAGATCACTATGATGCGGGCTAACCGCAGTCCGGTTCAAGATATTTTGGACTTGCTGGAGGCGTATAGCTAATTATTTGCCAATTCGGGGAGGTTCCCGAAAGGCGATCGCAAAAAATAGTACGCCTATGGCTAAAGCCAGAATCAAAATGTAAGCAACGCTTTCCATGTTAAATTTTCCCTATCTTCCCTTGCCGTATTATTTTATCTTAATTGCTGGTTTTATTATTAACTAAAAAAACCCGGTTTCTTCAAGAAACCGGGTTTTTGTGTAGCGGGGAAGTTTCCCCCCTAGCCAGAGGCTAGCGAAATTTAGAGAGGTTCTTCTCTTCTGGTGGTTACGTCGCCCAGTTTTTGGAACAAGCCCCACTCGACTTGTTCTTCCATGTCAGCCTCAACCCCAGCAAACACGTCGCGGAAGATTGTCCGAGAACCGTGCCAGATATGGCCGAAGAAGAACAGCAAAGCAAAGCAAACGTGTCCGAAGGTGAACCAACCGCGAGTCGAAGTGCGGAAAACGCCGTCAGAATTCAAGGTTTCGCGATCGAATTCAAACACTTCACCTTTTTGAGCAGCGCGAGCAAACTGCTTAACATCTAGAGGATTATTAAAGGTTTGACCGTTAAGTTCGCCGCCGTAGAAGCTGACGGTAACTCCGCTTTGTTCAAAGCTGTATTTTGATTCAGCACGGCGGAAGGGGATATCAGCGCGAACGACCCCATCTTTGTCCGTCAAAATCACTGGGAAAGTTTCAAAGAAGTTGGGAAGGCGGCGAACCGACAATACCCGACCTTCGCTGTCAGTAAATACTGGATGGCCCAGCCAAGATTTAGCAATACCGTCGCCATTGACCATCGCGCCGGCCCGGAACAAACCGCCTTTAGCAGGAGAGTTGCCCACGTAGTCGTAGAAAGCCAATTTTTCGGGAATTTGTTCGTAAGCTTCTTGGAAGCTAGCGCCACCGGCCAAGCTAGCTTGAGCTCTGCGATCGATTTCTTGTTGGAAATAGCCGCTGTCCCACTGATAGCGAGTCGGGCCAAAAAGTTCGATCGGAGTAGCAGCAGAACCGTACCACATCGTACCTGCAACCACAAAGGCTGCGAAGAATACGGCAGCGATACTGCTAGAAAGTACAGTTTCGATATTCCCCATCCGCAGGGCTTTGTAAAGACGTTCCGGCGGCCGCACTGTCAAGTGGAACAAACCGGCAATTACGCCGACTACGCCCGCTGCAATGTGGTGAGCTACGATGCCGCCCGGATTGAACGGATCGAAGCCTTCAGGACCCCAAGAAGGCGCCACTGGCTGGACGTGACCGGTCAGGCCGTAGGGGTCGGACACCCACATTCCCGGCCCAAAAAGTCCCGAAAGGTGAAATGCGCCGAAGCCGAAGCAAAGCAAGCCGGAGAGGAACAGGTGAATGCCAAACATTTTTGGCAAGTCGAGGGCTGGTTCACCGGTGCGAGGGTCTCTGAAAAGTTCTAAGTCCCAAAATACCCAGTGCCAAACTGCTGCTAAGAACAGCAGGCCCGAGAGGACGATGTGAGCGACGGCGACGCCTTCAAAGGACCAGAAGCCCGGATCGACGTTACCTTCGCCGGTGATGCTCCAACCGCCCCAAGAGCCCGTAACTCCCAAGCGAGTCATGAAGGGCAACACGAACATCCCTTGACGCCACATTGGATTCAGAACTGGGTCTGTGGGATCAAAAACTGCTAGTTCATAAAGGGCCATTGAGCCGGCCCAACCTGCCACGAGGGCAGTGTGCATTAAGTGTACAGAAATCAATCGGCCTGGGTCATTTAAGACGACTGTGTGTACGCGATACCAGGGTAGTCCCATTGACTGCGGTTCTCCAAGGTGTAAGTGATGATGTCTATTTTTACGGAAAAATCAGATTCTGAATCCCCAGCAGTTACCTGCAGGGTTTAAACTCTGCCTTTTGCCGACTGCCATCTACCTTCAAAGGTGGAGGCATAAAAATGAAAGTTATTTAAAGAAGTGTATCGAGTGTTAGAACCGATTGCAATATGTTGAGCATTACATTAGTTGCGGGTTGCCCATTTCGCAGCGGGCGGCGATCGTCCCGAGGCGTTCGAGGACTTGTTCGGCATCGATCAGTCTGGTGAGGGTGACGTTGCCGATATTTTTGGCAGGATCGGCGGGATCTGGACGGACTGCTGGTTGGACTTCTACCATTAGTACGGCGTCTTCTACGCGGTAGAGCCACATTTTTTCGTTGCGATCGGAAAGGCAGAGGTTGAGCTGTTGGATGTCCGGTGCCCGCCTCCAGGCGGCGTGACTCCACTCGCCACCTACCCCCCAGACGCGCCCAACTTTCCAGCCGTCGGATAAGAAGAAGTATTTCACTTGTGTACGCTTGTTGAGATTTTTTTGTCTAACATAGCGCAAAACAGCAATAGTACGGAATTATTGAACTGCGAAGACGCGAAGGGTGCATATAAATATTGTTATTCGATCGACTATTGCCTATAATATGCTATGTAAGGCATAATTTACTCAAATTAAGATAGCAGATAGTAGATTTACCGGTTATTTGAATAAATTAATGGAGCTAGAAACAGATGACAATTAGCCTGAAGACTATTATGGAGAATTTGCCTCCCGAACAACGAGCAATAGTCGAAAAGCGATCGGTTGAATTAATGGCTGAAGAAATGACATTGCAAGACTTACGAAAAGCAAGGAAATTTACTCAGATTCGCATGGCAGAATTATTAAATATGCGTCAAGAAAATGTCTCGCGACTCGAACGCCGTGCGGATTTGTTGGTATCTACTTTGCAAAGTTATATCGCGGCAATGGGTGGGGAGTTGTCATTTGTCGTAGAATTCAAAGATCGGCCACCCGTAAAAATTACTGGATTAACATCGATGTTTGAAGAAAACAGCTACACTAATGGAGAGGAAGAGTTTTAATTAAGGAAACTAAAACCTAATTTGGCCAGATGTCTCTTATTCAATCTAAAATCTAAAATCTAAAATCTAAAATCTAAAATCGAATGACCGCACAAACACCAGTAGAATTCCAAGACAGTTTCGACATCATCGTAGTAGGTGGCGGACACTCCGGCTGCGAAGCCGCCCTCGCCACTTCTCGCCTCGGCTGTCGCACCCTTCTCCTCACCCTCAACCTCGACAAAATTGCGTGGCAACCTTGCAATCCGGCTGTCGGAGGCCCGGCTAAAACCCAACTTACTAACGAAGTTGATGCGTTAGGCGGGGAAATTGGCAAAATGGCCGATCGCACCTACTTACAAAAGCGCGTCCTCAACGCTTCTAGAGGCCCCGCAGTGTGGGCCCTGCGAGCACAAACCGACAAGCGGGAATACGCCGCTGTGATGAATAATATTGTCGAAAATCAACCGAATTTGACCATCCGCGAAGCGATGGTAACAGACTTAGTTTTGGGCAAAAACGAAGAAGTTATCGGAGTAGAAACATACTTCGGCGTCGCCTTTGAATGCAAAGCAGTAATTCTGACCACAGGCACTTTTTTAGGTGGCACAATTTGGGTGGGCAATAAGTCGATGCCCGCCGGACGTGCGGGAGAATTTGCCGCTGTTGGCTTGACGGAAACTCTCAATCGTTTGGGCTTTGAAACTGGCAGGTTAAAAACAGGAACTCCGGCAAGAGTTGACAAGCGTACTCTCGATTATACCAACCTGGAACCGCAGCCGGGAGATGCAGAGGTTCGCTGGTTTAGTTTCGATCCAGAAGTTTGGATCGAACGGGAACAAATGCCTTGTTATTTAACTCGAACTACGCCAGCTACTCATCAGTTAATTAGAGACAATTTGCACCTTTCTCCAGTCTACGGCGGCTGGGTTGATGCGAAGGGGCCGCGCTACTGTCCGAGTATTGAAGATAAGATTGTGCGGTTTGCGGATAAGGAAAGTCACCAGATTTTTATTGAACCGGAAGGTAGAGATATTCCTGAACTTTATATCCAAGGATTTTCTACTGGTTTACCGGAAAATTTGCAATTGCAAATGCTGCGGACTCTTCCGGGTTTGGAAAAGTGCGAGATGATGCGCCCTGCTTATGCTGTGGAGTATGATTATTTGCCGGCAACTCAGTGCTTTCCAACGCTGATGACTAAGAAGATCGAAGGGCTGTTTTGCGCGGGTCAGGTGAACGGTACAACCGGATATGAGGAGGCGGCGGCACAGGGGATTGTGGCGGGTATTAATGCAGCCCGGTTTGCGAAAAATCAGGAGATGATTGTGTTTCCTCGCGAGCAAAGTTATATCGGGACTTTGATCGATGATTTGTGTACGAAGGATTTGCGGGAACCTTACCGGATGTTGACTTCGCGATCGGAATATCGGCTATTATTGCGATCGGACAATGCTGACCAACGCTTGACGCCACTGGGACGGGAAATTGGTTTGATTGACGATCGGCGCTGGGAGTTGTTCGATCGCAAACAAGCTAATATTGTGGCAGAGAAGGAACGCTTGTACTCGACGCGGGTGAAAGAGCACGAGGAAGTAGGCAAGGCAATTTTTGCTGACACTCAACAAGCGATTAAAGGTTCAATTACTCTGGCTGATTTGTTGCGTCGTCCTGGTTTTCATTATGTGGATTTGGAACGCTACAATTTAGGCAATTCTAGTCTGAAGTTGGCTGAGAAAGATGGTGCAGAAATTGACATCAAATATTCTGGCTACCTGCAAAGACAGCAAAATCAAATCGATGACATTGCCAAACATGAACGCCGACAATTGCCTGCAGATTTGGATTACATGGCAATTACAACTCTCTCCAAAGAATCGCGGGAAAAGTTGGCTAAGGTGAAACCGCTGACGATTGGCCAAGCTGCCAGAATTGGTGGCGTAAATCCGGCTGATGTTAATGCTTTGTTGATTTTCCTGGAAGTGCGAAACCGTCAGCAGCCAGCGGGTGTAGGTAAATAACCTAAACTAGAGGTGCCTCAAGGCTTCCTTCAATTTTAGGAAATCGCAGTATGAAAAAGTGTGACTATTGTGGAACCACTATTTTCTTCTGCGGATTTCATATTAAGGGATATAGATTCTAAGCTTTGCTGATTCACGGTATAAATCAACTTTTATCGGAAGTTACAAAAGTCACCATACTGGGCTTATAAAAATTCCTAAATCTTGCATTTATACCTGTATTCAGCAATGCCATAAAAAAGGAAAACTGGCAGAATGTCAACTCTAAGTGATGCAATTATGCCAGTATATTGTAGATATTTATAAATCCTCGAACCAAGCCTGAATTTCGCAAATATTCCGCATAAGAATTAGCATTCATCTGTGGTTCAAACGTCCCCGCAATCCCCACCAGTGTTGCCACCCTCAAAGCCTTAGAAGAGCAGCTAGATGCCTTGCTGTATGCTTATATACGCGCTCACTGGTGGTATTAGGGAATAGAGCGGAATTTGGTATTGGGCGATCATTTCACAGCCGGCTACATAATCATTCCCCAACTTCCATAAAGAGTTCGAGAGAGAGGGGGAGACAGCGAGAGGGAGAGGGGGAGAGGGGGAGAATTGGGAAACAAAGTTAAATTCATCCCTGTATCCGTGTCCGAATCCGTGTCATGCCCTTGTTCCCTCTTCCTTCTTCCTTCTTCCTTCCTTTAATGTGCCCAGAGAATCACGCCAGCTTCATAAGGACTGCTGAGATTATCGTGCTTCGGCAAAACCCGCAACGACAAACCTTGCAAACCACTAGAAGTATAAGTAATGTCAGCCGTATAAAGGCTAGCATTGTTAGCATCTTCTCCCAAATACTCCATCACCACCGGCACGCCGCCGACAATATCTCCGTTAGCATCAACCGAACCTTGATAAAGTTCGACTTGCACGTCCGCAGGCGTCAATCCCATCAGATTAATCCGAGATTTAACAGAGATCGACTCATTGACCTTAACTTCTTTATCCTGGGAAATATCAACAGCCTCAATCTTAATATCCTTCCACTTCGCGAGAACGTGCTTCTTCCAGTGAGACAATTCCTTGGCGGGAGCGCAATTATCCGAAGTCATCGTGAAGAATCGATCGCTCACCGGGAAATAAGCCCGCCGCGCGTAATCCTTCACCATCCGAGCAGTATTGAAGAAAGGACAGTTCAAGCGAATAGAATCCTTCATTTTCGCCGTCCAACCGCGGGGAATTCCATCAGCATCCCGGTTGTAAAATAGGGGTACAACTTCCTTTTCCATCAAGTCGTACAAAGCATTCGCCTCGACTTCATCCTGATACTTAGTATCTTCGTAAAATTCCCCATGTCCGATCGGCCAACCGGTACGAACATAATCAGCCTCATCCCAC
Source organism: Microcoleus sp. Pol12B3 (assembly GCF_036701355.1). Classification (NCBI taxonomy): domain Bacteria; kingdom Bacillati; phylum Cyanobacteriota; class Cyanophyceae; order Oscillatoriales; family Microcoleaceae; genus Microcoleus; species Microcoleus sp. Pol12B3. Next base: position 8,141 of record NZ_JAUBQS010000007.1, on the reverse strand, counting down.
CATCCGTCAAGAATGCTCAGATTCGGCAAACCATTCATCGAAGCTTTCATCCCGGAAGTACCCGAAGCCTCACGCGGGCGGCGCGGCGTATTCAGCCACACATCGCAGCCAGACACCATCATCCGAGCGACGTTAATGTCGTAGTTCGGTAAAAACACCATCGAGCTCATCGTCTCGTGCTCGCGGATGAAGTGAACGATATCTCGAATCAATTCCTTACCCGGAATATCCATCGGGTGAGCCTTCCCAGCAATCACAAACTGCACGGGGCGATTTTGATCCCGCATGATCCGCATAATTCGATCGACATCGCGCAAAAATAGCGTCGCCCGCTTGTAAGTAGCGAAGCGGCGCGCAAACCCGATCGTCAGCACCTTCGGATTGAGTGCCTCCCGCGCGTGTTCGATTTCCGTTTGGGCCGCACCGCGCTCGCGCAAAGTCTTTTCCAGCCACTCCCGCGCGAACACCACCAACTCCGATCGACAGCGTTCGTGATTGCGCCATAGTTCCTCATCAGGAATCGACGACATTCTGTCCCAGAGTCGATCGTCCTTGCGAGTCATTTCCCAATCCGGGCCGAGGTATCGATCGTACAACTCCTGAGTAGACTTCGCCACACAACTGCGAGCGTGCACCCCGTTGGTAATCGAAGTAATCGGTACTTCTTCCTGCGGCAAACCCGGCCACAAACCCTGAAACATCGGGCGCGACACCACGCCGTGCAAAGCCGCCACCCCGTTGACAAAACTCGACATTTTAATTGCCAAAATTGCCATATTCAGAGGTGCGGACAAATCGCCAGTATTCTCCCGCCCCAATCCTAAAAACTCATCTTGCGACAAGCCAAACATCTTGGGATACTGACCTAGATAGTGCATCACCATATCCGGCTCGAACAAGTCAAACCCTGCAGGCACCGGCGTGTGAGTCGTAAACATACTGCTCGAAACCACCACCTGTTCCGCTTCCACGAAACTCAGGTGATATTCCTCCATCAGCATCCGAATGCGTTCCAAAGCCATGAAAGCCGCGTGGCCTTCATTCATGTGATAAGCCGTAACTGTCAGCCCCAATGCCTTGAGCATTTTCACGCCGCCGATGCCCAGCATGATTTCTTGGTGCATCCGCAGAGTTTTATCACCGCCGTACAGTTGGTCGGTAATATCTTGGTCGTAGCGGCTGTTAGGTTCAATATTTGTATCCATTAGGTACAAAGGAACCGTTCCCACTTGTACCCGCCAAATCCGGGCATACACCTTGCGGCCGGGATAGTCCACCTCAATCCGCAATTCCGAACCGTCGGGATTGCGTTCTGGGTGCAGCGGCATATTGTAGAAATCGTTGAGCGGATAGCGTTCTTGCTGCCAGCCGTCGGCGTTGAGATACTGCGAAAAATAACCTTCTTGGTATAGCAAGCCGACACCGACTAAGGGCAAGCCCAAATCGCTAGCTGATTTGAGGTGGTCGCCTGCGAGTACGCCCAAACCGCCCGAATAGATCGGTAGGGCTTTAACTAAGCCGAATTCCATCGAAAAGTAAGCGTAGCATTCTTGCTGCTCGGTGCCGCGCTGTTTGCGGTACCAGGCGCGATTTTTGAGATAATCGTCTAACTGCTGGGCTGCTCGGTTCATTTGGGCAATGAAGCCTTCGTCTTCTGCCATTTCTTGCAGTCGCTCTTGAGATATGGTTCCGAGCATCAGCACCGGGTTTTGGTTGCTGGAGTCCCACAGGTCTCGATCGAGGCGGCGGAACAGGTCTTTAGTATCCACATTCCAATCCCAGTGCAAGTTGTAGGCAAGCTTGCGCAGGGGTTCGAGAATTGTCGGTAGCGAAGGGGAAACGTTAAATGTGCGAATTGGCTGCATAGACAAAGCCTTTATGTTGGGGTAGCGATATTTTCCTCTGTCTTTAGGTACAAGTCCGTTATTCTGCACACTATTTTAAGTTTTAACAAGGGCGGGCGATCGTGATCGACCATCATTAAGCACACGGCGCCGTGCCGTGTCCCTAACCAAGCTAAGCTTTTAACTGCGGTGGCGGGAACGAGGACTTGATGCCTCGGAGTTGAAAATCCCTCAAGTTAAGAGCGCTGTGTCACTTTTTGGGCAAGCATCTTAACGAATTGCCGGACAACTTAGGCTCGCTGCAGCGCTCTAGCAGTGATGATGTTGGGGGTGCAGCGGAGGAAAATAAGTCGGGAGACTAAGATTCGCGGTCAAGAACCATAACTAATAACTAATGACTCATTAAGCAATTTGCACTTTCCTCAACATAGAATTTACCAAAAGTTTGCTAGCCTCACCAACCGAGAGGGCAGGGCTGAAATAATAACCCTGAATTTCTTGACAGTGGAGTTCGCGCAAACACTCCAACTGCTCTTTAGTTTCTACCCCTTCGGCTACCACGCTCAAGTTCAAATCTCGCCCCAGCGTCGCTACAGCCTTGGCGATCGCCAGTTCGCAGGGATCGGTCGTCAATCCGCTGACAAAGGATTTATCTATTTTTAAGATATTCAAGGGAAACTTTTTGAGATAATTTAGAGAACAATAACCCGTGCCGAAATCGTCCAACGCAATTTGCACTCCCATATTCTGCAACTCCCTGAGAACTTTTGTGGTATAATCCACATCTTGCATGGCTGTAGTCTCGGTAATTTCTAACTCTAAATACTTGGGTGCTAAACCGCTTTTTTCCAAGCTATTCGCTACCATTTCTAATAAATTAAATTGCTGGAACTGCCGAGCCGAAACGTTGACTGCTACCCGCAAATCTGGCTGCAAAGCATCCTGCCAAGCTTTATTTTGAGTGCAGGCTGTTTGCAGCACCCATTCCCCAATAGCTACAATTAATCCGTTATCTTCGGCGATCGGAATAAATGTAGCGGGAGTAACTAAACCTAATTGTGGATGTTGCCAGCGCAGCAGGGCTTCCATGCCCTGAATTTCCCAAGTAGTGATGTTGACTTTTGGCTGGTAGAAAACCTCAAATTCTCCCTGTTCTAAAGCCTCGTGCAGCCTGTGTTCTATAGTTAGTAACTGGCTGCCTTGGGGATTAATTGTTGAAGTATACAACTGATAGTTATTTCTTCCCATTTCTTTAGCGTGGTACAAGGCAGCATCGGCATTTTTGACTAAAGTTTCGGCATCTTCACCATCATCTGGATAAAGAGCAATGCCGATGCTGCTGCTGACGTGAAACGGTTGTCCTTCTAGTTTAAATGCTGGCTTTAAATTGTTGAGTATTCTTTGAGCTGTTTTAACTGCATCTTCTAAGCAATTGATATCGGGAAGTAGTATGGTAAATTCGTCGCCTCCCCAGCGGGCAACCGTGTCAGTCGATCGCAAAGTGTCGCTGATGCGTCCGGCAAAACCTTCTAAAAGGCGATCGCCCGCAGCGTGACCTAGTGTATCATTAATCTTTTTGAACCTGTCTAAGTCTAAAAACATCACAGCTAGCATTTTTTTTGTTTTTTTAGCTTCTCTTAATGAGGCCAGCAGCCGCTCGTTAAACAGTATCCGGTTCGGTAAACCGGTGAGTTGGTCATAAACAGCTTGATAGCGAATAATTTCTTCAGCTTGCTTGCGCTGAGTAATGTCCATCATAGTACCGATCGCCCTTACTGCTTTGCCACTTTCATTACGGATGATATAGCCACGATCGAGCACAAAAACATATCCCCCATCTGCACGGTGAAAGCTGTATTCTTCCGACCAACATTGAGCGTCTGAGTTCATTGTTTTGTTGAAGCTTAACATCACTCTTTCCCGTTCTTCGGGGTGAATATTTAACCACCAAGATTCTAATTCTATCGTCTGAGTTTCGTTGAGTTTATATCCAAAAACTTTTTCAAATTCTTCGCTCAACCAATACTCATTTTTTAACAAATCAAAATCCCATACGGCGTCATTTGTCGCCCGCGTCAGCAGGTGAAAACGTTCTTCACTTTTGCGGAGTTTTTCTTCGGATTGCACACGTTCCGTTACATCCCGAAAACTGAATACTCGACCAGTAATTTTGCCTCCGGTGCGCTGGGGCAACGAGTAGCGCTCGAAGATTCTGCCATCTGTCAACTCAATGAGATCGTAACTTTCTTCTGTGGGGCTATTAGACAGTTCTTTAGCACGGTTGAGAAATATTTCCGGATATTTTAACTGGTTGATTCCAAACCCCACAATTTGGTGGTTATCTCTCGAATCAACCAGCAGATCCGGCAACTGCCACATTTCGGCAAATTTGCGGTTAAAGGTGAGCACTGTGCCCCCACTGTCAACCGCCAGAATACCGTCAGCAGTAGATTCAATGGTTGCTTGAAGCAATGAAACAGATGTTTCTAGTTCTAACTCTGCTAATTTGCGATCGCTGATGTCAAATGCTGTGATTAAGATGGAAGCTTTTTTTTCAAATTTTATAATATCTACAGTTGCTTCAATCCAGCGCATTTTTCCGCTTTTCGCGACTATTATTAATTCATATTTTGACCCTGCATTTGAGCGTGCGTGGCTGGATTTACCCCAGTTTTTAACTATTTCTATAAAATCTCGATGAATTATGTCGTATAAATCCAATGCTAGTAATTCTTCGCGAGTATATCCTGTCAGAGCTTCTGTCTGAGCATTGACATAGCGGAACTGTCTGCGGTGATAGATAAACGCAACAGCATTAACAGTTTCTATCAGTTGGCGAAACTTTTTTTCACTGCGCCGCAAATTTCTTTCAGCTCGCTTGCTATCGGTAATATCTTGTGCTATGTATAACTTGCCGCTGACCTTGCCTTGACCGTCGCGAATAATTAAAATAGAAAGGTGTACAATTATTTTTTTTCGGTGTTTAGAAAGATAAACTTTTTCGACGTGGCGGACAGAACCTTCGACTGTTAAACTTGCTAACTCTAACTCGGGTGGCGGTGATTCAGTTTTCTTAAAAAGTCCAGCTATTGGTTTGCCTAACAACTCTTTTTTAGAGTATCCCAGAAGTTGACAGGTAGCTTGGTTTAACGACAGGATATGGCCGCCCGGGGTGGTCGCAATTATCGAGACGTTCATTTCCTCGCAAATATCGAGAGCATATTCGGCAGTTTGCTGCAAATCTTGGGTCATTTGGGCAATAGTATGCCAGATATCCAGTTCTTTTTTTGGATACAACACTTTTTCTCCTTTTGGTAGCTTGTCCTTATCTGTTTCAGACTTCGTTTTAATTAACCTCATAGTCTTGGATAATATATTTACTGTTTTACCCCTAATGAATAATGAGATTAATAAAAAAATAAAAACCAGATAATTACCCATTATTTTTAAGCTAAAATTAGGTTCTTTTATCTGGCTTTCCTGAGATTGTATATAATTGTAAGTCGGTAATTGTACTGGCTCAATTGGGGATAATTTATCCAAAAATAATGGGGCGCTTGCAGAAGTAAGCGGGGGAGATGCCGAGCGCAAATAGCTATGTTTCTGAGACCTAATCAAAATCCATTCTACAACGAGAGTGCCATGCCCATCTCCTAGACTTGTCGGTAACATTTTTGGATTTATGCCACATTCCACACCAAAAATAGCAACCGTGAAATATCCCAATATTAATGGAAAAATTATTTTCATTTGCTCTATTTCCTAATTTTAAATATTTTTTTTAGCTATCAGAAATCTCCAAAATTTTAGGAGAACTTTATCTACCATAGGAAAACCCAGCCACCCGGAATTTATGTGGATTTGTAAATTAAGTATTACAAAAATAATAATTTAGCTTTATAACTAATTACAATTTTAATCTTAATCTAAAATATGTCATCAGCCATTGTGCCACAAATTATCCGCCATTCTGCCTAGACACCGGATGGGAGCGCTAAAATTAGATAATTCCCGCAAGGAGGCGACCGGGACTTGTTAGAAAAATAAACAATTAGCTTAAAATCTATGCAGAGGTCCACTAATTGAACCCATGAGTCAGACCATCCCAGAACTCCAAAAAGAAGTCCGCGCGCTGCAAGCAGAAGTTGCCACCCTGCAAGAGGCGCGGGAAAAACTTGCCGTACAGCGCTCAGAGTGCCGAGTGGCAGTCAGTTTTCCCAAAAATAATACTCCTGAAGCCATTGCCGAGTTCCACAAGCAAACTGCTGCTTTTGGGGAGCAGTGGTTACAGCAAATCCAGGAAATTGACCGAGAGACTAAAAATATTGAAAAGCAACTGCAACAAAAACAGGGTTTACTCAATTACAAGCAAGGTGAACTAGAAAAATTGCTTGCCGGACAGCACTGGCAAGAAGTGGAAAACCACGTTCAAACCGGGGAAAAACGCTTGCAAGCACAAGCTCGTAGAATCAATCAAGCAGCAGCGCAGCTAGAGGCAGAAATTCAAGCTTTGAAAGCACTGTACGACCAACTCAACCCGAGTTATTCCGAGTGGTTTCAACAACCAACTCAAATAGTTGAATTTTCTGCAAAAACTATTCCTTATGCTTTTCCCAGTAGCAGTGGCTTAATCTTGGATAATAAGGAGATTGAGTGGGAAAAAAAGTAGTTTTGACTTGTAATTTTTAAAGGTAAATTAGTGACTTGAATGTCGCCGTCGAACGCTCCAATAAGCAAGACAGATTCGACGGCAACATCCCAAGACTTTTACCTGTTTGTTGAAATTAAAAATACAAAACTGCCTCTGGCACACCTAATTTTAATATTTTTGAGTTTCATTTTTTGAAACAGGTTTATTTGTAGCTCTGGTGTCAACCTAAAATCTAAAATATAACAGTTCTGGACCCATCAACCGGGTTTGACAAAAAGACTTTTTTGCAGCCGTCGCTTCTGCTAAAACACCCGGTTGATGAGAGCAAGGAGTACGTAAGCTCTGTCTAAAATCTCACATAGACTTACTGATGAAACAATTGATTTGGATAGCGCTATTTATTCTAGTTGCGGTGGTGGCTGTGGGTTGGCATTCTGACTCGTGGCAGCGGTTGTCGGCTGTACCCGAAGTTGGGATCGATCGCAATATCCACACTTCCCAAAACCCTTCTCCGTTACCGCTTCCTGCTGAAAAAAATACTTTTTTTCAGCCGCAAATTGACCCGTCCAGGCTGTGGAAACACGTCGAGACTTTAGCAGGAGAACGCGATGGAGAACGATCTCGCTCCTTTACTAGAGACTACATTTCCCAGCAATTGCAAACATTAGGATTTTCCGCAGATTTGCAGCGGTTCGATCGCGGAATCAACGTCTTCGCTGAGAGAAAAGGCACTGACTCAAACGCCGGTGCAATTTTAGTCGCAGCACACTACGATACTGTACCCAACTCGCCCGGGGCTGACGACAATGCGACGGGAGTCGCTGTAGTTTTAGAAGTAGCAAGATTGCTGGGTTCTCGGCCCACGCCTCGGACGCTGCAATTAGCATTTTTCGACCGGGAAGAAATGGGACTTTTAGGCAGTTTAGCATTCACAGGTAGCGACGCGCGGTTAAAAAATTTGCAGGGAGCGATCGTCCTGGATATGGTAGGTTATGCCTGCCGCACGCCCGGATGCCAGCAATATCCCGAAGGATTAACAGCGCAACCTTTTTTAGAAGCATCGGGGGTAAAATCTCCCGACAAAGGTGAGTTTATCGCTGTGATTGGGGATGCGGAACATCCGCTGCTATTGAAAAGTTTTGCAGATTCTGGAAAAGCCGATTTACCTGCGGTGGTGGCGCTGCCGGTTCCCCTCAAAGGGTTGCTGACTCCCGATGTTTTACGCAGCGACCACGCGCCTTTCTGGTATAAAGGAATTGGTGCTGTGTTGGTGACGGATACTGCAAATTTGCGATCGCCCCACTATCACCAATCTAGCGATACATTAGCAACTATCGATCGACCTTTTTTCGCCGGTTCTGCTCAAATTGTTGTTAATGCCACGGCTAAATTATTGGAAATTAGATAATTGGTAACTACTCGTTACCAGGCAGAGCCTGGTAACGCATATCCGGAGGATCTGCCTCCAATTTTCCCACGCCAAGCAAGCGAGGCAGATCCTCTGAAAATCGGTTCCTAGGCTCTGCTTAGGAACTAGGTAAATAACTAATAACTAATAACTAATAATTAATAACTGGAGTTTAGACTAACAAGGGAAAGAAAAGGGAGCCTGTGATTGGCACAGGCTCCCTAAAGGCAGAAAATTG